>CANBND010000001.1 GCA_947370945.1 Pseudobdellovibrionaceae bacterium
GGATCATTTCGGCCAACGACAAACCCAGCTCTGCAGAACTCATGGCACCCGCAAGTGTCACAAGCATCAAGCCGCCTTCGTCGATATGTTTTTTATAACCAATGGCTCCGTCTTTTAATGCGGCTGCGTTGAAGTGTCTGTAGTGATGATCGATAAAATTTGTGATTGTCATGATTTGCTTCCTTGTTGTTTATTAGATTTATATTCTTTGTACCACTGATAAAATGTCACTGAAATCACAATCATACCCACGATAAAAATACAGGCGGCCATGCCGAAAAAAATAACTAGGCTCATGTTGTCACAACTTTAATTTCAGTAATTTGTCTGACCACCCACGAAGCCATTGCAAGCCCGAATGCGCCCGTTACAAAACTGGCTGTTCCGTAAATCACGTTTCGGTGTAAACACCCGTGCAAATTATTTTCACCTTGTGGACAAACACATTTAAAACCCTGACCCATATCATACTTTAATTCGACGGGCTCCATAGGTTGTTCATCTGAAAAAACGCAAGGGATGTTAAAAAATTTTTCTTTCGGGAAGTTATAATCTTGGCGTAATATCTTACGCACTGTATGTGACATCGGATCAATCGTTGTTTTTGCAAGGTCCGTGATTTTAATTCGCGTGGGGTCCATCTTTGCAGAGGCTCCGCCGCTGGTGATGACTTTTAAATTTTGTGTACGACATTCGTTTAATAAAAATGTTTTTGCAGTTAAGTTATCAATGCAATCAATAATATAATCTGGTTTGTGCCCAAGGATTTCATGGGATGTGTCTTTGTTATAAAACATCGGCAACGAAATAACTTTGGCTTGCGGATTAATTTTTTTCAAACGCTCACACATAACTTCGGATTTTTTCTGACCGACCAAACCTTGCAACGCATGCAATTGGCGATTGGCATTTGTGATACAGATCTCATCAAAATCAATCAATGTGATTTGCCCAACACCACTGCGCGCGATGCTTTCGGCAGCCCAAGAACCAACGCCGCCTAGGCCTATAATCATCACGTGTGTGTTAAATAATTTTTTCATTTTATCATCGCCAACAAGACGACCCATACGATCGAATCTGCGATGAAGAGTGTAGTTGTCTTCTTTGATTTCAAAATTCGTATTAAACGGTTTTTTAATATCAATAACGGGATTAGATTCTGGCGGATTTATTTGTGTTTGCATGCGGCCAGAAAGATAACAAATGACTTACAATTTGAATAGCCTTTTAAAGTTTGAAGTCGTCGTTTCCAGCACTTTTATGGGAGAAATATCTTTGATTTTGGCGATTTCATTAGCAATTTGCCAAAGACTGGTCGAATCGTTCAACCCGCTCCATCCCGCTGGCGCTTGATCAGGAGAATCAGACTCTAAAAGTAGCTGAGACAATGGCGTCTGAGAAACGGCTTCGCGCAATTTTTTATTTTTGTCATAAGTCACAGCTCCGCCGATGGATAAGAAAAAATTCATCTTTAAATATTCAGATGCAATTTCAAAGCTGCCATTAAATGCATGAACAAATCCACCGCGATCTGGCGGATCCCATGTTTTTAAAATATGAATCGCTTCAGCGTGAGCCTGTACGATATGCATGACGATCGGTTTGTTAATTAATTTTGCCAGTGCAATATGATTTTCAAAAAAAGTAATCTGTTTATGTTTTTGAAATTCTTCGTTACCAACTAAATATTTATCGCGAAAATCCAAACCTGTTTCACCCAAAGCGATGCAATCCTGAGTTCTTGTGGCCAGTTCGTCCATCGCTGATTCACAAATGTCCATTTCATTTTCAGAAATAAAATACGGATGCAAACCAAACGACAATAAAAAATTTTCGGGGAATTTATTTTTTAATTCAAGCTGCATATTCCAATCGGTGGGATTAACTCCACCCTGCATAAATATTGAAATTTTTTGATCCAGTGATTTTTTTAATAATTCTGAAATATCGTGATTAAAATATCTGGGGTCGGCCCAGTGCGAATGCGCGTCGATGTACATGGTAATAATATTGATGTATTAGTCGTGACAACGCCATTCTTTTTTTTCAAAGTTAATTTTAATTATTTTACGCATTTTTGTAGTGTTTCCGAATAGCCGGTGCCTTGCCAAAATCCTGAATCCATTACCAGTTTTGGTTTTTCAACCCACCCACGTGAAACTTCAACATAGTATTTTGTATGTTCACAGTTTACAAAGTAATCAACATTTTGAATACCTAACATATCCCAATCTCCTATGTATTTTAGATCAGACAGAGAATCTGGATATATTCCGTTTCTCAATTTGTGCATTTCAAGAAGTGATACAACGGTCTTTAAATGCTGATCTCCGAATTTATTGTCTAATGGTCCGGTGATACCTGAACCAACAACTCTGTAAATTATAAAAATAAAAACTGCAATTACGGATAGCGCGATATAAAGAGTTGTTTTTGACTTACTGCTCATAAACCTATTTTATCAATATTTTTTTCCATGACAACACATATGAACGTCTCGTCTTCATTAAAGATACTTCGTACAGCAATCGACATAAAGCCGAGACCAAAGACCATAAAGACTTCTAGACTATTTTTTTTAAATATTTCTGCCGATAAACAAACATAAGCACACTTTTGAAACCAGGAGAATTTTGATGAAAACATTATCTTTACAAATGGGCTATGAAATTAAAACTGCGGCGGGCCCGGTGTTAAAACCCACTGAAATTAAAATTTGGGATCAAAGTTCGCGGTTTTCTGAATTCACTCCACAAGCTCCATTTAAATTTATGAATGATGCGCTGACAGGGCTTACATTTCATAAAATGAATGGCTTTAAAAATTTAACATTTACTGATCGCGTGTTTGCTGAACAATCATTAAAAGCATTGGATCCGTATTTTGAATTGTATCAAAAATCTGCGGCGAAATTAAAGCCGATCACACAAGCCGTTAAAATTGAAAATCCAAAAAATTATGCCTTGGCTTGCGAAAATTTTGAAAAACAGTTTTCTGATTTCTGGGATCAAACAATAACTCAGGCAGAAATTTCATTTCAGTTTTTTGGCAAAGCCTTGGCCATCATTAATTCTTTCGAAGACCAACTGGGCGCCCCGTTTATTTACAATTTTTCTGTGAAATTTTCTGAAGGCTTTACTGAAAAATTAGTTTGTTTTTATTCTTTGTTATTTCATCTGCGCACTGTGATTGCCTTAGACCACAACGCGCATGTCGAAGACACTGTTTTTGAAACTTTGAAATGTGATTCAATCACTGATTATTTACCCAAGGCCGATTTTACAACCAACGATGCGATGTTGTATTGGCAGTTTAAAAAATTATCGACGCCGTTCGTAGGACACAAAGATAAAGATGTTCGTATTGAAAAATTATTTGTTGATCCACTTGAGCGCGCATTTTTTCAATATAATCACAACGCTTGTGCACTGATTGACCAATTACCAAAATCATTACTGACATCGTCATCACAAACTGAACTGGAAGAAGTTCTGCATTGTGTGCAAATGGACTGGTTATTAGGAACTGGCGCGGGATTATTATTTCGCTTACGCGAAGAAGCTTACGGTGTTGTTCATGGCTACGATAATGTATTCTGGGCTGATGCTACGATGGCTAAAAATAAAAAATCATCAAGCCTTAAAATTTGTTTTGAACTGAATGAGGCTGATGTATTTACTCAGAAATCAGCGGCTTAAGGCAAAATCTATAATTTAAGTCGCAATTTCTTTAGAACTTTTCCATTTTTTATAAAGATACACGCAACCTACGATTGCCAAAACAATTAAAATAAAAAATTTGAATTGTTTAAACACGCCCAAAATTTCTGAACCAAAATGCGCTAACAATAAAATTTGTGTCGGCACTGAAATCGCGGCTGCAATACCATCAACAAGAACAAATTTCCAGAGTGGCAACTTTCCCATTCCACAAGCCAAATGCCCTGGAAATCGAACACCTGGGGTAAATCTGAAAACCCCACAAGCAAAAATTCCGTATTTATTTGTCCATGTTTCAATTTTTTTACGAACATCGGGCGTAATTACTTTCTTAACGGGTCCCCAATTAAAAATTTTGACTCCAAAAAATCTGCCTAGACAATAAATTAAAAAATCTGAAAAAAATACGGCGAAGAATGCAACAATCGCAGCCGTCGTAGCGTGAACGTGCGGAGCACCTGGATAAGGCGGCGGAAATTTATCAGGGTTTGATCCCATATAGGCTAAAATTCCTACGCTAACGAGAGTGACTTCTTCGGGCAATGGCAACCCCACCGATGATAATAACATCATCGTCACCAAGAAAAAATAAACCCACTGCGGCTGATACGCATATTCTGCCAAGCAGGTTAATTTATCTGAATTATGAATAAGGCAAGTCACTGTTTCTGAAATCATAATCTTGATAGTCTGAGGTTAGAAATCTAAAAAGTTAAGCATAAATGTTAAGACCTTGAATCAAAGCGCCACACTGTGCTATTTGATTTTAATGGAAACAATTGTCTCTTCACAGGGTTTTGAATACGGAGTTAAGCATTTTTTTGCACCTCACAAAGGTCGAGCCATCGATATTATCCAATCTGTCTTAAATTTAAGCGATAGCGAATTTATGGATTTATTTAAACTTGGGGCGATTTACACAAAACAACAACGCCTGACTGAATTTAATTTGATGTTGGCCGAAAATACAATGATTCGAATTCACACAAAACCCCGCAGATACTTTTGTGATTACGATTGGGAAAAATTTATTGTTTTTCAAAACGATGATTTTTTAATTTTAAATAAACCCGCCGGCGTCCCCAGTCATCCGTCTGTTGATAACATCATCGAAAATTCACTGACACAAACTGAATACGCTACGGGCGAAAAACTGCACATTTCACACCGGCTGGATACGACAACTGAAGGCCTGATCGTTTACGGAAAAACTAAAGATTTTGTTAAAAGTTTTAATCAACAAATCCAGAATCACACGATCGAAAAAAATTATGTTGCGTTATGCGAAACCGACCACGAACTTCCGAAAAAAGTCATTCATTACATGGAACAATCCCCGCGCGCACCCAAAAAAGTGTCTGCCATATTTTCAGAAAATTCAGATTTTTGTGAGCTCGAAATTCTTGAACAAAAAAAGATGGATACCGATTTGTCGTGGGTGAAAATTAATTTACTGACGGGACGCACTCATCAAATTCGTGCTCAGATGTCAGAATTAAAAGCTCCGCTGTGCGGTGATGTTTTGTACGGCGCACGCACACCGTGGGATAAAAATAAAAATGCAACCCAACAGATCGCACTACGCTCACAGTTGATTGATTTTTTTTGGAATGATCAAAGACAACGTTTTGAATTACCTGAACAGTTTTAAGGCGCGCTCTTAGTACAGCGTCGCCACAGTCATCAATGTAAAACCATCAGCGTATTCACCCGTTTTAATCAGATCTTTTTTGTGGCTGTAACCAACTGTAAATGACAGTGGTTTTGCTACGTTAATTCCTAGACCTAAACGGTAATCAATATTTGTTTTTCTGTATTCAGTTAAATTATTTGCTCCTGAAGAATTTGTCCACGTGTCTTCGGCTTCGTAACCTGGTTTTAATGAAAATATTTTGCTCAGGTCATAAGTAAATTCAACACCATGCTTATAAGCGAACATATCTGTCGTCTTCACATAACCCTTATCATCCGTAAAAGTTGTCGCACGTTGAAAATAATATTGCGGAGAAATCCACAATCTGAATGAATTATAACGACCAACATAAATTTTCATTTCATTTTCTAAACGTAAAGATGCGATTTCGCCCTGAGCTTTTGAATTTTCACTGGTCGGCAAATATAAACGTGGCTGACTTTTTAAAGTCACTTTCGCGGGCAATGTGTCTTGTAACAAATTTGAAAACGTCATCAGTAACGACATGTCACGCGTGTCGACTTTGTCTGTGGCTTCTTTGCCGAATTTATCTGTACCTGCTGTTGAATAATTAAATGAATGACGTACTGATAACCTAAAATCACTTGAAAAACGGTATGACAAAGCCAAATAATCTTCGAAAAAATACATCGATTGCTGACCTTTACCGTCAGTTAATTGTGAACGATCGATTCCACCAATACTAAAAAAAGTAATCCCAAAAGAACTGCGTCCGGATTCGTAATCAACCCCTGAAACTTTCGTTGTTTGCGCAACAGGTGCGGCATCCGTATTTTTTGCTTCGGGCTTTGTAGCTTCTGTTGGAATTTTTAATGAAGAATTTTCGACCTGCGCCGAAGAAATATAAGAGATTAAAAGGGCAGCAACGAATAGTGATATTGATTTCATAAAAACCTCTTTATTTAAAGTTGTAATCTGTGTATCACACTGCACAAGTGAAGTCTAAAACTAGCTAATTTAACTATGAGTGGCTAAGCTTTTGACATGAACAAAATACATCAAAAGCACCCTTCCATTGTTAAGTTTTCGTTAGCAACAATCATAAGCCTGATCTTTACATCAGGATGCTCTACGACGATCGAAAAAAACACAAACAACACTTCATCAGCCACTCCTGTAACCGCCGTTTCAAAGGCCGCTGATGAAATCTCGGTCATGACTTTTAATGTCGAAAATTTATTTGATACAGTTCACGACGAAGGCACCGAAGACTATACCAATTTGCCCCTGTCTGAAAAACAAAAACCTGAGGTCCAAAAATTTTGTTCTGAAGTTAAAATTTCTTTTTATAAAGCAGAATGTTTTACTAAAAACTGGGATGCCGAAGCATTGAAATTTAAATTATCACAGTTGTCAAAAGTCATCCGAAATACAGATAATGGCAAAGGCCCTGATGCCATTATGATGGCCGAAGTCGAAAATCAAAATGTTTTAAACCAATTGGCAAAAACCGAATTAAAAGATTTAGGTTACCAAACTGTTGTTGTGATTGAAGGCCCTGACCTGCGCGGCATTGATCCTGCGTTTATTTCAAAGTTTCCCCTTGCTGAAAAGCCAAAATTACATTTAATTCCGTACACAGATCCCGATCCCGAACAGTTAAAACACGCCAAACGTTCACGGGGTATTTTAGAAGTTACGGTGATTTTACCGAATAAAAAAAATCTGACGTTTTTGATCGGACACTTCCCTTCGCAGGCCGCACCAACAGCATGGCGTAAGCAGGCTTCAGAATTTGCGACGAAAAAAATGTTGGAACTGGCCGCCGAAAACAAAGCCGTCATCATGGGCGGCGATTTAAATATCACAGCCGACGAAGAAGATTCATCAGGTTATTTTTCAAAAATATTTTCATCGGCAGGGCAAGTTTCGCATTTGGTTGGTTGTAAAAATTGTGAAGGTTCGCATTTTTACAAAGGCCACTGGTCATTTTTGGACGTCCAAATTTATGGAAATAAAATTGATCAAGCTGGTCTTCAGTTAATTCCTGAATCAATCACTGTATTGAAAACACCAGTTCACATGAAACGAAATGGTACGCCACTGAGATTCAGCGAAGAAAAAAAAGAGGGCGTGTCTGACCACTTCCCTCTTTATTCACGATTAAGATTAAAATAAAAATTTAATTAATTTAATAGTCGTGATAAATCAACAACAGGACGTGCATCACAAGATTGTGCCTGTGATTTAAATTTTGCCGTTGGTATTTCAACTGTCGAATCTGATAAAACAACCTCTGCAGGATTAGTGATCTTGCCATCCGGTTTTGCCAAATCGATATTGATACTCAATCGACCGTTCATCGAAACACACTGATCTAATTTGATGGCTAAATTTTGTTGATCATTTGTAAAATTAATTTGACCTTGCTTATTACCCGTTCGAACCAACTGCATTTTAATATTTGAAATTTGCAGCTCATTATTTAAATCCGAAACTTGACCCGACCACGCTAATTTATATGTCGCCTCGAAATTGATGGTTGTGTTTTTATCTGATTTTGAAGACGTCGTATCAATGCGTGAAATTTTCACAGAATAAAGATTTGCATCAGCTGTTGCCGAAATTAGAATACGATCCGAAATATTAACTATGCTAAAATCACCTTTTTTAGTTTTCAAATCACCCTTAGCGGTCACAGCTTTAAAAATATTTTTAACAAAAATTAATTTTTGTAATTTTGAATTTGCATCAACTGACAATTCTTCAACGTTGTAACTCAGCTGTGAAACTGTCGCCATCGGTTTTTGTTTATCCGGAGCAACAGATTCTAATGTTAATTCTGCAATTTCACCAGGTGCTTTGACTTGATCCGAAGGCTTTAAAATCAAAAATCTTGAACTTGCATATTCTGGATTCAAAACAGCTTTGGTTAAAACCAAAGCTTCAGCCAAACGATCAAATGACACTGCAAAAAGTGCGTTCGTTTCATTCGGATTCATTTCAATGGGCTTTGCATCGGCTGTATTATTTTGAAAAGCTTTTGCTGCAGCGGCAGCTGTTTTCATATCAACATCTTTGGGCTGACATGACGACATAAACGATACAGAAACTAGAATAACTAAAAATACACTGTTGACAGTATTTGTTGATTTCATAAATCTCCCCGATAAAAAACTTAACGGTAATGTAATTTAGAAATCAAAAAAGAGCGAACTTTTACTGGGCGTCAAACCGAAGCTTGACGAAATACTGACAAAAACGGCGTTTTTAATGAAAAAAATACTGAAAATTTGGCAAATAAAAACCTACGAATGCAACTGGAGCTGGCTTTTGATGTCTTTCCAGAACCAATTCAAATTGGGATCGGTGGATATCACATCTGAAATCGGGTTTGACGTCAGGCGCATTTGAATTCGCAGAAACTGCTCTAACTCATCAAAACCGGGACCGATGGTCACGACGTGTAATTCTTCGATGGTCGATAATTTTTTAAAAAGCTCTTTGAGATCTGAAAATTTTCCGTAATCATTTCGGCGTAAAATTAAATCAGGTTCAATATCCAATTTCATCCATCTGTTGAACAAGGCCGCTTGGATGACATTTTTTAAATGCGTTTTTTGATGAAAATTTAATTTTGAAAAAACATCCTGTTCATTCATCGCCAAAAACAAATCACAATTGATAAATTGATTTTCTGCGGATTTCACAGAGGTCATGACTTCAGGTATACGAAGAAGTGATCTTCGTACAAATGCATCGTCTATTAAAGCTCCGTCCGTGAAGTATATGACCGTCATAGTCTGACTTTAGGCTAATTGACTTAAGTTCAGAAATCGAGACCCAACCGTGCTTAATTAAAAAACTAGACCTATTTCTAGATTATCCCAAAAATCCATACCAAGGCTACCCTAAGATCTAGGGCTGTTGCTATCGTAGAGACTGCAACATGAAAATAACAAAAATGACTCTCGCGCAGAAAAACAAAATCAATAAATTTGCCTTGTACGGGTTGATTTTATTTGTCGCATTTACAATTGCGGATCTGACCATCATATATTACCGCGATCGCTTGTTGCCAGATCAAGCTCCGCCCAAAAAAGCCATCAAAATGGATTCATTCCAAAACAACGATCGCAGCCAATATTCCGTGATTACATCCCGAAATTTATTCTCTTCAAAAAGCGAAATCCCCGATGCTCTAAAGGCCAAAGACGACGGCTCAAAGAAAAAAAATGATGACCCCGTTCCTTCGGCGCTGCCAATTACTCTGATCGGAACATTAGTTCACACGGACCCTTTGAAATCTGTCGCTGCTGTTGAAATTAAATCTAAAAACATGTCTGGATCATTTACCGTGGGTGCTGAAATGGAAGGTCTTGCGAAATTGGAAAAAGTCGAGCGCGGAATTATTTATTTCAGAAATTTAAATAACGGAGCGCTTGAATATATTGAAATGAACAAAGGAAATTCGAAGGTTTCGTTTGATAACGCAAAAGCGGCGCAGACAGTTTCACCTACTTCGGGCAAAGAAATTCAAAATGTGGGAAATAACACATTCAAAGTTAAGCGTGCAGATTTAAATAAATACTTAAACGACATGAGCAGTTTATTAATGCAAGCCCGCGCTTTACCGAATCGTGATCCGAATACGGGTGAAATTAATGGTTATCGTTTTGTGGATTTTCAACCCGGAAGTATTTTTGAACAGCTGGGGATTAAGCGCGGCACTTTAATTAAATCAGCCAATGGCGTTCAAATTAATAGTATTCAATCAGCCATGGAAGCATTTAATAATTTTAAAACTGCAAATAATATTAAACTTGGTGTTGAATCAGATGGTTCTGATCAAGTCATGAATTACAATATTGAATAAGAGGTCAAGGATGACGTTAAAAAAATGTTTATTGAATTCAACAATCGTAGCCAGCTTTTTGGCTTCGCAGCTTGTGGCTTCGCATTCATTTGCTCAGTTTGAAGATTTCCCGCCTCCTCCGCCAATTGATGATTTTGCGGCACCGCCAGCTCCTCCTGTTGGTAGTGGTGGCGTGCCAGGAGTAAAAAACGCAATGCCAGTTCCCGCTATTGGGCGTGGAACAACTCCTGCTCCCAATTTACCAACGCAAGTTATTAAGCCTATCAATAAAAATGCTAAGTCTTCGATTTTAACTGAAAAACAAAAAGAGAAATTTTCGAAAGCCGGCGCCGAAGACATCACTTCAGAAAATTTTCCGGAAACTATTGAATCGTTTGATTTTCCGAATGTTGAAATCACAGATATTATTAAAGCGATTTCTGAATTAACTGGAAAAAACTTTATTATCGATTCAACCGTTCGTGGTAAAATTACAGTTTTAGCACCCAGTAAAATTACTGTCGCCGAAGCTTACAAGGCATTTTTATCTGCCCTTGCTATCAATGGTTTCACGGTTGTACCAAGTGGTGGTTTTTTAAAAATCAGAAATGCCAGATCTGCACAACGTGATGGAATCGATATTTATTCTGGCAGTTATTATCCAAATGCCGATCAGATGATTACTAAAGTCGTTCACATGAAACATATTTCGGCTGAAGAATTAAAAACAAAATTAGCACGTTTGCTGAATTCAAGTTACGGCGAAATGGAAGCGAACCCGCAAACCAATTCATTAATTATTTCAGATTTTGGATCAAGCATTGATCGCATCATGAAAATTATTAATCAATTGGATGTTCCGGGGTTCGAGGAACAGCTTGAAGTTGTTGGCATTAAGTACGCGAAAGCAAAAGACATTGCGGATTTAATTGATAAGGTCGTTAACAAGGGTCAGAAATCATCATCAAGCAGTGGCGGATTCAATGCGGGCGTTCCTCGATTTTCATCTGCAGGCGGTTCAAGTGGTAGCGGCGGAAAAATGGGCGGTATCAGTTCATTTATGGTTTTCCCCGATGACCGTACGAATTCACTGATTATTGTCGGCAACAAAGCTGGCATCGGTCGTGTTCGTAAATTAGTTTCGCAATTGGATTTTAAAGTCTCGGCCGAAAGCCAAGGCGGCGTTTATGTTTATTATGTAAAATACGGCGAAGCTGAAAAAATCGCATCGACCTTATCTGAAGTCGCCAAAGATTCAACGCCAAAAGCTGCGCCCACGACAGGTGGTTTTGGTTTTGCTCCGCAAGGTCAAGCCGCCGTTCGCGAAGGTGTTTTTGGCGGCGAAGTTTCAATTAAGGCCGACAAGAATACAAATGCTTTAGTTGTCTCGGCCAGTAAAAATGATTACGAAAAAGTTTTAAGTATTTTAGCAAAATTAGATATTCCGCGCGATCAAGTTTTTGTTGAAGCGATCATTATGGAAATGTCGATCAATGATGGCTATAGTTCAAGTGGTGGTTTAGTAAAATTCGATTCCACCGGAGCTAAAGCCGGCTTTGCAGGATCGTCGACAGATATCACAGATGTATTGAGTCCCTTATCAGGCGCCGGAAATGCAATCTTAGGTTTTTCATCGGGGTCAATTAATGTTCCCTTGGATATTACGAACCCCTCAAAGGGCACAACAGCAGTTCCAAATTTATTAGGTTATTTAAAATTTATTAAGCAATTTGGTAAAACAAATATTTTATCGACTCCGCAAATCACAGCCACTGATGCTCAGAGCGCAACGATTGAAGTCGGTGACAAAGTTGTAACCCGCGCAATCACAACTCCGGGCGCGAATGGAACTCCGAATTCAACACAACCCGAATTTGACGATGCAACAATTAAATTAACAATCAAACCCTTTATCAGCCCTGCATCTGAAACAATTCGAATGGAATTTAAACAAACCGTAAAGCAACTTTCAAATGTTCCGGTCCCCTCTGACTTCAATGGCAAAGTTCAGCCACTGGCAACAAGGTCAATTGAAACAAATGTTGTTCTACATAATGGCGACACCGCTGTTATCGGTGGATTGATGAAAGACGAAGAATCTGAAGTTGTTAAAAAAGTTCCAATTTTAGGAGACCTTCCAATTTTAGGTTGGTTTTTTAAATCCAAAGATTCAAGTAAGCGCAAAGTCAATATGTTGGTCTTTTTGTCTCCAAAAATTTTACGAAATCCTGCGGATCAACAACGACTATTGACTGAAAAAACAAATGAGAGGCTAAGATTTCTGAAACAAAACGGCGGTAAAGATCCTTATGGATCAACTGTTGATAAAATTTTAAAACGAGAAGCCCGTACTCCGCAATCCATCACACAACCAACGATTAAAAAATAATTATGGCACAAATGGATATTCCTTTAGTTTTAGTTAAAGCCACAAGTTTAAATGCAGATCAGATCAAATCTGTTCTGCGAAATCCTGCGACGTCGCGCGCAGCGACTGTTGGCGAAACGCTTTCAAGAAAAGAATATTCAACAGCCGAAGAACTTGTGGCTGAGCTTTGTCGTGAAATGGGTTTAGATTTTATTCGCGATATTCCAGTCAATGAAATTTCGGCCGATTTGATTCGTGATCTTCCGATCAATTACGCAAAAACCCAAGGCATACTGCCCTATCGTGAAGAAGCTGATTGCGTTGTTTTGTTAACATCAAACCCCTTAAATACAAAAGCGATGGACGATGTGCGCGTGATTTTCGGAAAACGCATTCGCTTATTAGTTACGACGACACAAAAATTACAAGATACTATTAATCGTGTTTATGAAAAAAGCACAGCGAATTTAAATGGTATGGATGAGATCGAAGAAGATGAAATGGATCTGGAAGATCCAATTATCGATTTACTTGAAGCCGGTGAAGACGATGCGCCCGTGATTAAAATGGTGAATGCGGTTTTATTTCGTGCTGTGAAAGAAAAAGCTTCTGATATTCATATCGAGCCGTACGAGAAAGAAATGGTCGTACGTTATCGCACCGATGGTCAATTGTACGATGTTTTTAAACCACCTAAAAAATTACAAAATGCAATTACTTCCAGAATCAAAGTTATGGCCAATTTAAATATCGCTGAAAAACGATTGCCCCAAGATGGTCGAATTCCGCTGAAAGTTGGCGGTAAAGATATTGATATTCGTTTATCAACAGTGCCCACAACATTCGGTGAACGTATGGTGATGCGTCTGCAAGATAAATCCAGTCAAACCCGCGAATTACATCAAATGGGTTTTTCCGAAGACACGATGACAGTCTTAAATGATTTGATCGAAAGATCATATGGAATTTTAATTGTGACCGGCCCCACAGGTTCTGGAAAATCCACAACATTGTACGGATGCGTTTCAAAATTAAATAAACCCGATATTAATATTTTAACTGTCGAAGATCCCGTCGAACAACGGATTCAGGGCGTCGGTCAAGTTCAAGTGAATGCAAAAATTGGTTTAACTTTCGCTGCAGGACTGCGTTCGTTTCTTCGTCAAGATCCAGATATTATTATGGTCGGAGAAATACGCGATTTAGAAACTGCAGAGCTTGCGATCAACTCATCATTAACGGGCCATTTGGTTCTGTCTACGATCCATGCCAATGATGCTGCTGGTGCTTTTCCTCGTTTGATGGATATTGGTGCTGAACCTTTTTTAATTGCAACTTCAGTTTTAGGAATTTTAGCACAAAGACTTGTCAGGGTATTGTGTCCGCATTGTAAAGTTCCTTATGCACCCAGTGATTTTGAATTACAAACCATTGGTATCACCAAAGAACAAATGAAAAATTCAAATGTGTGCAGAGCTATGGGCTGTGAACATTGCGGACAAAAAGGTTACTTAGGCAGAACACTGATCGCTGAAGTGTTACCCGTCACTGATGATATCAAATCTTTGATCATGCAAAAACGTGACAGCGGAGCCATCAAAAAACAAGCGATCGCCAACGGCATGAAAACATTCCGCGATCATGGCATTCAAAAAGTATTGGCCGGAACAACAACAATCGAAGAATTATTATCAAACACTCAAATTGATTTATGATAACGAGAAATAACTAATGCCACTGTATGAATATAAAGGCTTAACAAAAGACGGAAAAAACACCAGCGGCACATTGGATTCTGAGAATTCAAGAACAGCCCGTCTGAAATTAAAAAAAGACGGCATCTTTGTTGTTGATATCAAAGACAAAAAAAAATCAGGCGCTGTGAAAAAATCTGGGCTCCGAAAAACTGGAAAAGTTCCCGTCAAAGATCTTGCGTTAATGACTCGTCAACTAGCAACATTAATTAAAGCCAATATTCCGTTGGTCGATGCACTGACCGCAATTTCTGAACAAGTCGAAAATCCTATTTTATCCGAAGCCATCAGTGATTGTAAAAACATGGTGAACGAAGGGGTTTCTTTACACAAAGCTTTTTCAAAGTATCCCAACGTTTTTGATACGATTTTTGTTTCAATGGCCGAAGCCGGTGAATTATCTGGAACACTGGATGTTATTTTATTACGACTGGCCGAATTTACCGAAGCGCAAGCAGAATTAAGACAAAAAATTTCTGGAGCCATGACCTACCCGATTATCATGTTGGTTGTGATTACGCTGGTTATTTTTGGTTTATTTACCAAAGTTCTTCCGGGAATTTTAGAAATTTTTCAAACAATGCCAGATATTGAATTACCAGCGATGACCGTTTTTATTTCTGATGTCAGTAAAATCTTTATCAGTTACTGGTACATATTTTTTGGCGGAATTATTATTTCACTATTGGTTTTCTTTAACTGGAAAAATTCAACCGAAGGTCGTAAATCTTGGGATGGTATTTTATTAAAAATTCCTATCGTTGGTGAGATTGCAAAAATGGTTGCGATCTCTAGGTTCACACGTACACTTTCGACGCTCTTGGCCGGTGGTGTTCCGATGTTAAGCGCTATGGATATTGTCCGACACGTTGTTGATAATCATGTTCTGGCAATTGCCATTGATGAAGCGCGAAATAATATTTCTGAAGGTGAAACAATCGCCGGTCCTTTAAAAAAATCAGGGCATTTTCCGCCCATCGTTATTCATATGGTGAATATTGGTGAAAAAACGGGTGACCTTGAAAACATGCTGACCTTGGTCGCGGATGCTTATGATTTTCAGGTCAAAGCCAAAGTCGAAACCCTCACATCAGTATTAAATCCGATAATGACTTTATTTATTGGATCAATTATATTTATTGTCATTATTGCAGTGATGCTTCCGATGTTTGATATGATGTCAAAATTTGGAAATTAATTTTTTAATTTATACGAGGAGATTTTCATGAAACGAAAAAATATTCTTAACAATCAAAGTGGTTTTTCGATGATGGAAATCGTTATCGTCGTCGGAATCATCATGGGTTTATTGGCCTTTATCGGACCAAAAATAGCTGACGGTATTAAAAAATCCAGCCAAAATAAAACAAAAATGATTCTGTCTGAAGTTTCAATGAAAATTGATGAATACATGTCTGAGTGTGGAAAATATCCCGCTTCGCTTTCATTTTTAACTGATGATGATTCTTCGTGTAAAAATTGGACAGGAAATCCGAAAATGAAACATCTGATGAAAGATGATTTTAAAAATGATTTGGTTTATGAAATTTCAGGAAAAGGTTACGTTTTAAAATCACTGGGCGCCGATAAAAAAGAAGGCGGCACAAGTTATGATAAAGACATTCTGTCTGAAGGATCTGTTGACGCCGGAGAATAGTATTACGACGTCTTTACTTAAAAAAAATGATGGCTTTTCAATGATGGAAATCGTCATTGTCATTGCTATTATTGGCGGGATCATAGCAGCGATTGTACCGACTCTGACTCGAAAAAAACCGATTTTAATTTCTCAGGTCACACGTGATATTATTATTAAATTCAAACAAGTCCGAAATGCTTCAAAACTTTACGGAACAACATATCGTTTTGCGTTTCGTCTAACCAAAGACGATCAAGCCTATTGGATCGAAAAATCTGCGAATGTCACCTTGATTGACAAAAAAGTCTTAGATGCCGACCGCGAAAAAGAAAAAAGCAACTTTAAACCCGATGATAAAGAAGAAAAATCACCCAGTGCATTTCAACCCGACACCACATTTTTTAAAAAAGAACAAGTTCTAGCCAGTGGATACACATTTAAATCGATCGAAAGCAGCGGGCTTGATGCGGTGTTGACTGATGGCACAGCGTACATTCATTTTTTTCCGCAAGGCTATATCGAACCCAGTTTGATCCAAATCGAAGATCCCAAAAAAAATATCTGGACACTTGTCTTTAATCCAATCACAGGTCAAGCTGATCTTATTGCAGAAGCGAAAACGCTCAAAGATTTAAACAGATAATTTTTTCGTTTTTTTGCAAATAAATATATGCGTTTAAAAAATACGAAAGCTTTTACTTTAATTGAAGTCGTTTTAGCCATGATGATCATGGCCTCTGGTTTATTTATTCTGGCGACATCATGGGGTGGAACTTATGGCCGATTGCGAAAAACACAAATTCAAGTTCAATTAGCGTCTTTACTGGAACGGAAAATTGTTGAAATAGAACGTGAATATAAAAATAAATCTTTAGATTCAATTCCCGAAGAAAAAGAAGACAACTTCGGCGAAGATCTCCCCGAGTATTCTTGGAAGATGACATCCCAAAAATTAGAATTTCCGAATTTGGCCTCGGTTCTTGAAAGTCAACAAGACGGCGTAAAAACGGATTTGGCATCACTGATGAAATTATTCACCGAACATCTTTCGAAATCAGTGAAAGAAATTAAAATTGAAATTACATACAAAGATAAACGAAAACCGATGACTGTGGATATCGTTTTTTACATGATCGATTATGACAGACCCCTGCCTATCCCCGGTGGTGCTGGATGATTTCAAAAAAATTAAAATCTAAAAAAGCATTCACATTAATCGAAGTTGTTTTGGCCGTTGCCATTTTAGCATCTCTGTCGATTACAATCGCTTCATCAATTTCACAAGCGCTCAAAGCAAAAAAGAAAATTCAAGCCGAAGTCAGTGATGTTTCAGGTTTACGTGATACAATGAAAGTTTTGCGTGCCGATATTCATCAAGCTTATAACCATGTTGATTTCGAAAAAGAAATTACAGATCTAGTCAGTAAACCCAATCCACAACAAAATGTGGCGGCTGGACAAAATAACGGCCAACAACCGCCCGTAAAACCTCGAGAAAATAAACGCGAAGACCCTCGCACAGATTTTTGGGGCACGGAAAATAAATTAAATTTTGTCACGATGAACAATGGCCGCATCACTGCCAGCGATTTACAAGCTGATTTCGTCGAAGTCGGCTATGAATTAAAATCATGCAGAAATTTATCAAAGCCCGAACAAAACAGCCAGTGTTTATATCGCCGCATTCAAAAAATTTTAGACAAAGACATCGAAAAAGGTGGCCTTGAAACTGTGATCTTAGAAAACGTTTCAGAATTTAGTTTAAGATACTTGGTCGAAGGCAAAGAAGATTGGGTCAAAGAATGGAAATCATCTGGTGGACTCACTAACGCACAATCCACTTCATCCGGCAGGTCCATTTTTCCAGATGCTGTCGAAGTCACACTTGCGATCGAACGCGAATTTGATTCTGGCACTGGCTTAAAGAAAAAAAAATATTCTTTACAGTATGTTGTCCCCTTGCATTTTCCGAATAATTTAAAACCTACAAATAATTCGCTACCACAAAATGGAATTAACCCAACGGCACCGCCGCCTGTGGGAGGGTAAAAATGTTTTCAAGCTCTTATAAAAAAATTTCCGACCGGCTAAAATATAATCCACTCAAACAAAAAAATAAAAAAGGCGTAGCTCTTTTGTTAGCGATCACTTCGATGATTTTAATGGTGTATATTGCCAGCGAAGTTTCTGTTGATTCAACGATTGAATACGCTGTGAATTCACAAGAAATTAATCGCATCAAAGCTTACTACGCAGCCCGTAACAGCGCAGGCATCGCGATGCTTCGAATTAAATTATTTCAACAAGCCAGCCAAATGCAATTGCCACCGGGCTTTGCCCAAGAGCTTGATCAAATCTGGAAATTCCCGTTTGCTTGGCCATTGCCGATTGGCGATAAAGCCCTATCCGCCGAAAAAGATGCTCTGGGTGAAACTTTGAAGGCGGCTCTGTTTGATGGTCAATACGAACATTCAATTTCTGACGAAGGCTCAAAAATTGATATTAATGATTTAGCATCGCCGTCTAAAACATTGCGTGAAGTGACGAAAAAACAGCTGTTGAATATCTTTGAACAAAAAATAACTGGCGATGAAAAATTTCGCGAACAATATCAAAATTATAAATTTTCAGAACTGGTCAATAAAATCACTGATTGGATGAGCGATGTTAATACATCGGCCAACGGCGGCGATAAACGCAGCCCATTTCAAGAACTGGGCGAAAATTATCCCCCAAACAGAGGCTTTCGAACGATTGATGAACTTCGATTGATACCCGGCATGAGCGAAGAATTTTTTACTTTATTATCACCGCACATTACGATTTACGGAATGAAAGCCATCAACCCAAATATCGCAAGCACGATGGTTTTAAAAAGTTTGGACACTGGAATCACCGAAGACGTGATCAAAGAAATTTTAAAACGCAGGGACAATCCCGAAGAGGGCGGTCCATTTAAGGGCGCAAGCGCTGACGAGTGCACCAAAGATTTTAAAACATTTATCGAAGGCCGCGGCGCAAGACTTCAACCCGAGTTCGATCAAATTCCATTTATTTGTGACAAAGTCATCAATTTCAGAATTCAAGCCACAGGCAGATCAGGTTCAGGCAAAGGTGCTGTTCAGAAAAAAATTAATTTTGTGGTGATGGACATCAATCGTTCTGTCACGCAAATCAAAAGTTTTATTGATAAAGAAAAAAAAGCTGCTGCTGGAAATCCACAACCACAAATTGACCCCAAAACGGGTTTACCAATTCAGCCCGCACAAACTGGACCAACGTCTGCTGCTCCAAAGCAAGAACCCCTTCCCAAAGGTCGGCCTCGTGTCGTATACTGGTCAGAGTATTGATGAACCTCTAGTAATTAATATATAAATCACATGAAAAGGATGTCATGCGTTCAATTGGTATAGATGTGGGTGACGATTCAGTCAAAATTGTTGAACTGATTCAGAACAAAAAAACAATCACATTAAATTCTCTTTTTGAAAAAAAATTGTCTTCACAATCTGCCCCGCATGATCGTGAAATTGAAGCTATCGAATTTATCCGCCACATCCTGACTGAAAATGATTTCACTGGCGCCAGATTCTGCATGTCGATTCGTCAAGACAAAGTCACTGTTCGCACAAAAACATTTCCGTTTTCTGATCGTATTAAAATTCAAAAAAGTTTATCTTTCGAACTCGAAGAAGACATTCCTTTTGATCCTGACCTGTGTTTATTTGATTACAAAACAATTTCTTTTGAAGGTCCCTCAGCCACTGTTTTAGCTCTTGCTGTACCCAAAGTTCATATTGAAAAAGCGTTGTCACTGGCCAAGGATTTCGGTATCGAATTGCATTTGTTGACCGTTGAAGGTTTTGCTTTTTCAAATTTATTAGAAAATTGGCAAGACGCTGCGCCTGTCACTGAACCCACGCCTGCCGAAATTGAAATACAAAACGAAGACACTGCCTTTTTAACGCGAAATAAAATTGATATCGTTTTAAATATTGGCCACAAAAAAACTTTACTGTCAGGTCTGTCAAAGGGTCGCGTTATTTTTGTTCGAAGCTTGATGTGGGGCGCCGACAACGTACTGCAAGAAATGTTGAAAAAATATCAGCTGCCGTATGTTGAAGCGCAAAAAGCTTTGCAAACAAACGCTTCCCTGTATTTATCAAAACAAAATTTAAGTTTCGAAGAATCCAATCTGGCAACGACGATTGAAACATCGCTCAGAGATTTAGTTCGCGATTTACAGATGTCATTTTTAGAATTACAAAGCTCAACATTTTCACACATTGAAAATGTTTATTTGACGGGTGGCTTCAGTCAGCTTCCACATTTGGGAACATTTCTGACGCAGCATCTGGAAATTCCCTGCAATCAAATTCAATTATTAAATTCATATTTAAAACCCGACGAAACACAAGCTTCACAACAAAATATTCAATTTCGTTTTACCACAGCTGTTGGCATTGCGCTTGAGGCTTATAAAAAACCCAGAAATCCGTCATTGCAACTCATCAAAGGTGAATTCTTAAATCAAAATAATAAATTTAAAAATTTTTGGAATTCTTGGGGCACGTTAACTCAAATTGCTTTAGCCAGTTTTTTTATTTTATTTACATGGAGCTATTTCAGAGAAGATTTTTCTAAAAGTTTAGATGAAAAAGGTTTGGACGTATTAAAAGCACAAGCTAAAACCGTTGCTCGCCTTCCCAAAAAACAAGCCAATGAAAAAGGCGTTGCGAAATATATCAAAGACCACAAAAAGCGAACGCAGGAAATGAAATTGGTCACGCAAATTGCATCAATGAATTCAGCCTTAGACATTTTAAAAAAACTGAGCGATCAGGCTCCGAACAAAGAACAATCCAAAATAGATTTGGTGCAGTTTAATGTCAAAGATGATTTGGTACAAATTTCAGGCTATGCAAATTCACCCAAAGAAATCAGTTTGTTTTCGCAAAAATTATCATCGTTATCCATCAATAATAAAATCAATCAAGACGCTACAAATTTAGCAGCCCAACCAAATCGCGTGGCCTTTGCATTAAGTTTTAAAACAGATCGAGGGCTTGTCAAATGAGTCGCCTGCAAGAACTGACAGACACATTAAAAACAAAATCTACCGAAACTTTTGAGAAAATCAAAGAAACCGAATCTTATCAAAAGATTTCTGATCGTTACGAAAGTTTAAGTCCTGCTGGTCAGAAAATGACAAAAATTGTCGTAGGGATTTTAATTTTATTTATTTTCTTATTTATTCCGCTCAGTCAATTTTCAACATCCAAAGATTTTGTCACAGCGTTCGAGGACAAGCGCACACTGATTCGTGATTTATTTAAAACTTATCGCGAATCAAATTCATCATCGCGCTTGCCTGAAGCACCGACGTCAGATGCGCTGATGGGCTCAGTGAACAATACTTTACAGAGCGAACAGCTTCTGCCCGAACAAATTATTTCGGTCAGCATTGGCGCCGCCGAGGGCCGATTGATTCCCGCCAGTTTAATGACCAGTGTTATTGATGTTAAACTGGCTAAATTAAATTTACGCCAAGTTGTTGATATCGGTTCGCGCCTCAGCGGAATTTCACAATCTGTAAAACTCAAAGATCTATTGATGAACGCAAATTCAGAATTGGCCGGTTATTTCGACGTCACGTATAAACTGTATGCTTTAAATGTTCCTGCTGCTCCGGTTGAATTACCGCCAGAACCTGAAACAAAGTCCGCGAAAAAGAAAAAAAATGATTCTGGTGATGAAAAATCAAATGATAAAAACAAAGGCGATGAGTAATCATGAATTCAATCATTATCGGATTTCGTTTTTTATTAAAACACAAATGGAAGATCAGCCTGCTTTTTATTTTAACGTCTGTTTTTTTATTTATCTTATTTCCGTTGGGTGATCTGAACGATTTTATTTCTTCAAAAATTTCACAAGCTACGAATAATAAAGTTTTTTTGCAATTCGAAGAAATGCATTTAAATCCGCTAACAACGACCTTAAATCTTGATAAAGTTATTTTCGAAACAGAACAATTGGATGGCTTGACGATCGAAAAACTGTCAGCCACACCATCTATTATGGCCTTAATAGCCAAACAACCTGGCGGAAAAATTTCAGCTGAAGGTTTTTTGGGTGGGACACTAAATTTAAAAATCATACCTGCAGAAAAAAACAAATCCGAACTGAATCTGACGGCTGAAAAAATTTCTTTGAAAGAAATTAAAAAAATCTTATCGTCAAACTTGCCGATCAGTGGAACTCTTGAATTAACAACAAACTTAAATATTGACCCCGCTTTCACCGATCAGCCCGAAGGCGACATCCAAGCAAAAATTCAAAAATTTGAAATGCCATCAACGTCCATCCAATTGCCTGATCTGGGCAGTATAAATTTGCCTGAAATTAAATTTTCAACGATTGAATTAAAAGGCAAACTTCAAGGTGGACGTTTTTTAATTGAAACCGGCAAATTAGGTTCAAACACAGATGATTTTTCTGGAAGCATCAAAGGGGACATCGGCGTTGTCATTCAAAATATGAACGGACAAATGAAGCCTGTTGTAAATTCATATAATTTATCCATTGATCTACAAGCCAAACCTGCGTTCAAAGATCGCGCTTCATTTTTTCTAAATTTTATTGATCAATACAAAAAAGAAGAATCCGGCGTTACTCGCTATAAATTTAAATTATTATCGACTGGCCCTGGCATCCCGCCTCAATTTTCAGCTTTAAACTAATCTCCATAATAGTGTTCAAATCCGGATTCCGAATCGCAAGTCTGCTATAAACTAGCTCTATTCGATCTCGGCCTGATGCGCTATGTGCATAATGAATTTGCAAATCAGAAGTCCTGATTGACTCATCAGACGCGTAAATACAAAACAATAAAAGGGGGATTTTATGTCTGGAATTAACAAAGTAATTATCGTAGGTCGCTTAGGTAATGATCCTGAAATGAAGGCCGTTGGCCAAGGTGCTACTGTCACACGTTTAAGTGTTGCAACAAGCGAATCTTGGACTGATAAAAATGGTCAAAAACAGGAACGTACTGAATGGCACCGTGTAACGGTCTGGGGAAAACTTGCAGAACTTTGCGGTAAATACTTAGCCAAAGGAAAACAAGTGTACGTTGAAGGAAAACTTCAAACACGCTCTTGGGAAGACAATGGCGTGAAAAAATACGCAACTGACATCGTGGCCTCAACAGTTCAGTTTTTAAGTGCCAGCGGAGCATCTGCAGGCAACGGACAAGGCTATTCACAGGACAATTCCGCTATGAATCAATCATCTGGTGGCGGCAACAATGGCGGCGCAGATTTTAATTTTGGCGATTTCGGACCAGAACCTACATTCAACCAATCCGAAGACATTCCATTTTAATTGGTCGTGTAATTTACATATTCAAAATATGAACACTCAAAAGGCCTAAGTCTAAAAACTTAGGCCTTTTCTTTTTTAAAAAATAGTCCGAGAATTTAAGTATGTGCAAACAACGTATTCTATTTTTCTATTTAATCTTAATCTCATCCTGCACCATTTACCAATCACCTGATCGAAAATCTTTTGAATCTGAAAGCCCCACATTTAAAGTTCAAAGCTTACAAAAAATCGTATGCGGTTCTGAATCGATC
Organism: Pseudobdellovibrionaceae bacterium; assembly: GCA_947370945.1. Taxonomy (GTDB): domain Bacteria; phylum Bdellovibrionota; class Bdellovibrionia; order Bdellovibrionales; family Bdellovibrionaceae; genus Pseudobdellovibrio. The sequence continues at coordinate 23,630 of CANBND010000001.1, forward strand.
AAAAATCAAGCTTCACAAAGTCGATTGATCACAATCACAGACGACACATCAATCTGGGAACACATCATCGAGAATAATTCAAAATACGAATCTGAAAATATAACTGCTAAGGAATACTGCCTGTATGAAATTTCAAAATAAATTTTTATTCTATTTTATTCTATTTGTGAATTCGATCTGTTTTTCTGGAACGATCACTCAAGTTAAAAATAATAAAGTACTGGTCGATTTCGAAGATGAAACTGTTCAAATTGGCGATCAGTTTTTTATTTTATCCTCAGACAAAAAAAAAGTGGCCATTATACAAATTAAAATTTCAAAAAATAACAAAGCGATCGCTGACGTTATCAAAGGCACGGCTGTTGTTGGCGGCACAACACTTTTACGTGAAGGCGGCTCTGTTCAAAGTAAGCCAGTGCCGGAATCTGAAACTGCTTTTTTACGTCAGGATCTGATGCAAATGGGTTTTGTTTTTAAAATCATGTCAAACAGTCTGTCTGCCAAAGTCCAAGATTCCGCATCGCCGTTTCCGAATCAAGAAACTGTAAATATGGCTGGTACTAATTTTGGTCTGGGTGTCACACTTGACTACCCTGTGCTTGATTGGCTACGCGCCCACGGCTTGGTCAGTTACGAACAGTATGATGTCTCAGCGAGCTCGCAATTTTTATCCTGTGATGGAAAAATATCCACGGATTGTAATGCGAAAATTTCATACTTGGGATTGCAGGGTTTAGCTCGATATGACATTACCCATACTAAAATGAATTGGTGGGTTGGCTTGGGTGGAACTATTAAATTTCCACTTTCAAAAAAATCAACAGCACTGAATGTCGAAGGCCTGAAAGATTCCGATTCCTACACGTTGGGTGGCGGTCTTGATTATCACTTAAATAATAAGGCTTTTATCCCCGTCTCGTTTGAATATCACGTTTCATTAAACCAATCCGAAGAAGTTCCTACGATCAAACAAATTAGTTTATTAGTTGGTTACGGTCTAAAATTTTAAGTCTATTCTTATTTCTGACCTTATTTCCGAACGGGCACGGGATTATTTTTTAAATATAATGACCACGACGACACCATCGAATTGTCGCTGAATCTGCAAAAATCTTTTTCATTATGACGACTGTCGATCGCAAGTAAATTACGACCTTCGGCTTTGGCGCAATTGAGGGCCGCCATATTATTCATTGCTGGATGTTCAATTTGAACATTTTCAATTTTCTTTTTTGACATTGCATAGGCTAAACAATCGGGTTTGTTTTTTTTGTAGCACGATAAATCTAATTCTAACTCATCAGTTTTTTTTGTTTTGAAAATTATGTACCTATCATCCAAAAACAAAGCGTATTCATCAGGTTTTAATTTCGGAACAACTGGGTGCTGAATGACTTTGTTGGTTTCAGCTGCAAAAATTTGAACAGACACGAACAGTGTACATAGCATATTTAAAAACTTCATTTCTTTATCCCATCTTAATAAAAAAGGCAGAAATTTCTTTCTGCCTTTTGAATAATTATTTAAATTTTAAGAATTAATCAAAAAACTCATAACTTTGAAATGGTGCGATCTCGATCACTTTCGATGGTAAATTCAAATTTAAAACTGTCGAACGATTCGGTTCAACATTAAATAAATCACCATTTTGATTTAAACCGAATGTCACTCCTGCAACTTTGTACATACGAGAGTATTTTTGATCCAAACGCAACGTCGATGGCTTTAAATATGCTGTTGTACCTTGACAACCGATTTCAAAAACATCGCCCGTTTCAGTTGTGATGTGCGCAACTTTTGCTGCACGATCATAACCATTCGGATAAATTAATGCGGCCGCAATCGATCCTGCTGGCATATTCACGTCTTGTGTTGTCGGTGATTTTGGATCGCAAGTAAACTTTACAGAATTTTTATAAATACGCGCGGTAAATTGAGCGCCATTATGAACATCCATCAAATTTTCTTTCTGAGCCACAGGTTGCGCGTTGTATTCAGTCATCATATCGCCAGCAGATTGTTTAATTTCACCTTCGTTACGTGCAAATACATAACGTGCGTTTTGCGTACGATCCGTAGGAATCAAAACCATGTGCTGCGCGCGTTTAAAAATACGACCCGCTGTTGGTGCTTGACCTAATTTATCAACTTTTAACGTTGCCGTGTTCATCACATTAAAATTTAAATCTGCAGTTAACATCATTAACTGTTCAGTGCGATTAATTTTAACAGGATTTTCGAAAGCCTCGTCCGCGTAAACGACAGATGATGATTTTGCATAAGCCTTTAATGCTGGTGACAAACCCTGCGCATATTTTGCAAGTTGCGCATACGTTTCAACAGTTACTGCATATGAACCTGTATCAGAAATTTTTGTATCACAGGCGCCTTGAATTCCAGCGCGTGGACCTTTTGAACATGTCACGTGCGGGTAACCGTCAATATGACGAGCTTCGTGCATAAAAACACTGGCGCGATCAAGTGACGAAAAACTATCCGTCAATGCCGCAGGACAAACAGACATTGTTTTACCAAACATCGGCTGAACATAAGCGATCACACCTTTAGGACAACTTTGAACAACGCTGATATCATCGATGCGGCCAATAAAATATCCGTACCAGTCACTGGCGAATTTTCCAGAAAATAAATCGTCTTTACTTTTAACCATGTTTGAATCAAATGCCGTGCGCTTCATGAACATCATCGACGACAGCAAATGCCATGTCTGAGAATTATCATTACAGAATTCTTTTCCTGCGATATTTGAAAACTGAGAAAAATGGCTTGCGATATCTTGCAAATCTTTTTGCGCGATACAATCATTTGATGCCGGTTGATTTGGCTGAGTCGGTTGTGGTCCGATTCCGATTTGTGCTGTTGCTGAAACTGCAACCATAGATATAATCACCATTAGTGATTTTTTAAGTACGTTCATAAGGCCCCCCATTATGATGATGTTCGAAAAATTCATTTTTTCAAAGCTGTGTGAATATTCAATCACTAGACCAAAGACTGATCACGAAAAAAATATGGGTTATCGATGAAATTCTTGTAATTTACGTTGTGCGTAATTTCGGATTTTTGAATCTGGATGATTCTGAGCGATCTGAGCCAGTAATGTTTTTGCGGAATTGTCGCCATCCTCGGCGCGCATAAACAGACTGTCGACTTCCATATACCGTAAGGCATATTCTTGCCCCCGCTTCACTTCGTCTTCCGAGTGCGGCTGTGGATTTGGAAAATCTGGCATTTTCGTATTTATTAAATCACTTAAAATTTGATTCGCATCCGCGCCTGAATATAAAGTCAGCGCGTAATTTGAAAAAATTCTTTCATTCATCGGCAATTCAGAATTTGTGATTTTATTTTTTAATTCTGAAATTTGAGTGTCAGACAATTGGTTTACAAAATCTTTAGTGTTCTGTTCTGACGATATCGGATCTTTGATCGGAATTTCAAGATTTTTAACAGATACCACAACCCAGTTTTTAAATTCATCGTCAGGAATTTTTTGGTCTGTGTTTTTAGTTTCAGAATTTGAGATATCTGTTGAATTTGACTGGGTATTTAATTTTGTATTTTCCTGAATTTGTTGACCTTCAGTTTTGTGATCCTTTTTCATTTCTAAAATCTTTGGGCCTATGAATGCCAATAGCCCCATGATCACAGCTAGGCTTAAAGGGAAAAATAAATTAAATTTCGTGTCTTTTCTTAGCATCTTCGAAAACGATATCTATAAATTTGAAAACTGTAAATGGATATATGAATAACTATTCATATTGAACGACCAAATTCAATAGTGTCTTCGAATCGATATACGTCAAATTTTGTCGTATATCGATTCGAAGACACTCGCTCGCAAACATGAGATTATTTATTTTTTGAACACATCCGAATTTATAAAACTATCCCACAACCCGCTGAACGCCGATAATGCCTTTGATTTTTTGTAAACCTAAAATCGCATTGTTCATCTGAGTTAAATCTCTGACGCTGATTTCGAATAAACAAATTGCTTTTTTGTCGCGGGTGGTTTTAATTTGCGCCGATTCGATGTTAATTCCTTGCATAGAAAATGATTCTGACATTAATTTTAATAACCCCGGAACGTCTTGACCGATGACTTCTAATTTCACTTGGCGTTCTTGACCAATGCCCGCCATTTTCGAAGCCCATGCAACATTCACACGCCTCATTAAATCAAGTTCGAAAACTTTGGCGCAGTTGGAGGTGTGAATTGTAATGCCTTTACCACGACTGATAAAACCACTGATCGCGTCACCCGGAATTGGTCCGCAGCATTTTGCAAAATGCACCAAGACGTCTTCCATTCCATCGACCATGACCAACGAATTTGTTTTTCGTGTTTTTGATTTCGCAGATTTTACGACTTTTTCCATAAAAGTTGCAGTTTCTGATTGTTCATTTTTTTCAATTTCTTTTTGAATTGCATCCGGACTTAAATTATCAATTAAATGTCTCGGTTCAAATTTACCGTAACCAACGCGGGCATGCAATTCTTCAACATCGACGATCCCACAATCCGACATGTATTTATCAAAATCAGGGCCTTTTAAATATTTGGCAGCGGCTAGGCCAAATTTTCTGAATTCTTTTTCAACAAGCTCTTTACCGATCACAATCGCATTTTTACGTTGCTCATCTTTAACAAACTGTCTGATTTTTGATTTCGCTTTATTTGTAACGACAAATTTCAACCAATCCTTTGATGGATTTTGTGTTTTCGAAGTTAAAATTTCTACGCGATCCCCGTTTTGTAATTTATGTTTCAAGGGAACAATGCGACCGTTGACTCTGGCCCCTGTGCACATGCCACCTAAATTTGTGTGAATCGCATAGGCCAAGTCAACTGGAGTTGCAGAATCTGGCAATTCACGGACATCACCCTTTGGAGTAAAAACATAAATGTCTTTTTCCATCAGATCGGTTTTAATTGTATCTAAGAATTCATCCGGATTTTCGCTTTGCTGATGCAACGTTAATAAATCACGAAGCCAATTTGCTTTTTGTAATTCATCCTGAGTCAAATCACCACGCTCTTTGTAATTCCAGTGCGCCGCGATTCCTTTTTCAGCAATCAAGTGCATGTCTTCGGTACGAATTTGAATTTCAATTCGATCACCACCCGGGCCCAAAACTGTTGTATGCAACGATCTGTAATTATTTGATTTCGGCATCGCAATGAAATCTTTGAATCGTCCGGGGATTGGTTTCCAGATCGAATGGATATAACCTAAAACTTCGTAACATTCGACAATGCTTGAAACAATTAATCTGAATGCCAACACATCAAAAATTTGATCATAATCTAAATTACGCGATGTCATTTTTCGATAAATGGACCACAGATGTTTTGATCGGCCAAAAACTTTGTAATTTCTGACTGTGGATTTTGCCAAAACATCGGCGATACTTTTTTTAACATCTAAAATATAACGATCGGTTTCGTGTTCGGTTTTTTCAATCAACTGTGTCAATTCAAAATATTTATCGGGCCTCGAATATCTGAAACACAAATCTTCCAGTTCAATTTTCAAAGCACTGATACCGATACGACCCGCCAGCGGACAATAAATTTCAAGAGTTTCTTGTGCAATGCGATTTTGTTTTTCGTACGGCATATGGTTCAGCGTACGCATGTTGTGTAAACGATCTGCGAGTTTAACCAAAACAACGCGAACATCTTTACCCATCGCCACGATCATTTTACGAATATTTTCGCCCTGTTTATCGAAACTGTTTCTGAAATTCATTTGACCGATTTTTGTCACACCATCAACAAGTGCTGCCACCGTTGGACCAAATTCTTTTTGAATATCGGCTAAGGTAATTTCAGTGTCTTCGACTGTGTCATGCAAAAGCCCTGTGGCTATCGTATCGACGTCTAAATGAAGTTCGGCTAAAATTCCTGCGACATTTAATGGATGCGAAATATATGGCTCACCGGATCTGCGCATTTGGCCTTCGTGCGCTTTTTCAGAAAAAGCAAACACACGCTCAATAAAATTTTCTGGCAAATTGGGGTGATACGATTTTATTTTTCGAACAAGCTCATCGACATTTTTAATAGCCACATTCGACAATCTGTCTTCACTGATTTCACTATTATTTTGATCTGGTGATGAATCTGTGTTGATGCCGGCCATAGTTGAGTTACACATCCTGTAAACGTTGTTTACATTTATTTTAAAACAAAAAAACCTGCTTTATCAGCAGGTTTTTTCAATAATCACAATTTAACTGGTTATTTCAGAAAATAATAGACCAAAGACCTATCACGACTGAACCCGGTGTTAGCCGCCCTTTGAAGGTTTTTCGATTTTGTTCAAATCTGAAAGCATATCATCCATAGCCATTTCTTTCGAAACTTTCGGATCAAAAATAACGTTGCCAATTGCAACTTCACGTAATGAATTTACGATATATTTATTGTTGCGAGTTGAAACTGTACACTCTGCACCTTTTAATAATTGCTTAGCGCGTTTTGCAACAAGCAAAACTAACGAGAAACGATTTGGAACTTTATCTAAACAATCTTCAACGGTTACACGAGCCACAAGAACCTCCACATTAAAATAAAACATATCCAAAATGAATTTGAACGAACTTTAGAAACTACTCTTAACCTATCCAATTCTCAACTGTTTTTTTGAATTCGGCAAAACTTCGGTCAAAGATGTCGTTAACGATCTGAACGTCAAATTCATGAGCCTTTGCCATCTCTTTTTCTGCATTCTGCATCCGAACATCCAAATCTGGCGGCGGCGCCCCGTCACGTTTGATAACGCGACGCTTTAATTCGTCGATCGACGGAGGTAAAATAAAAACTGTCTTCGCATCTGGAAATTTTGACTTAAAAGTAGCCACACCCTGAATATCAATGTCCATAATAACGACTTTGTCACGTGCCCAGGCCAAATTCACCTGTTCGTACGATGTCCCGTACAAATTGGTATGAACCTGCGCCCATTCAATAAAAAAATCTTCAGATTGTTTCTTTAAAAATTCATCTTTGGTAATAAAAAAATAAGGCTTTCCTTGGCTTTCATGATGGCGCATTTCACGCGTGGTATAGGTAATAATATCATGAAGGCGTAAATCCTCGGCCGAAATTTTTTCAACGAAACTGCTTTTTCCGGCACCACTTGGCGCCGCAACAATAATCATTCTGGTTTTTTTTTCTATTTTAATCTCTGAAGTCATTCGACGTTCTGCACTTGCTCTCGGATTCTTTCGATCAAAGTTTTTGATTCCACAATAGATTCCGTGATCCCGGCCACTTGGCTTTTGGAACCTATGGTATTCACTTCACGTAACAATTCTTGCGTGTAAAAATCCAATTTTTTACCTTCAACAACATCCAATTCAATAATTTTTTCAAAATTTTTCAAATGCTCGTTAAGTCTTGTGATTTCTTCGTTGATGTCGGCTTTTTCTAATTGAATGACAATTTCTTGAGTGATTCTTTGCGGGTCAATACCTTGAGCGGCAGCGTCTTTAGGTAGCCGTGATTTCAACTTTGCTTCAAATTTTTCTTGCAGCATTTTATTTGCATCTTCGCGCAACTTTGAAATTTTCAAAACATATTTTTGCAAATCTTTCAGATTTTTCTGTAAATCTTTTTTTAACGCCAGGCCTTCACGTAATCTTTCGACTTCAAATTTTTTCAGCGCCGCCTCAAAAGTTTTCTTTAATAAGATAATTTCATTCGCTGCAATTTGGTCTTGTTCTTCGATTTGAATCACATCACTTTGTCGAGTGATCAATTCAAATTTAACAGCTTCGTTCATTTGCAGATCTTTGGATAATTTTCTAAAAGCCTTTAAATATTCTGAGGCTAGTTTTGTATTCATCACAATTTTTGACGATACAGAATTTGCTTTTTGTTTTCTGGAAATATAAACGTCGACCGTTCCACGTTTAATAAATTCAGTTAATTTTTTTTTCAAATCCGATTCAAATCCGTAATACCCGCGTGGCAAATGAAAACGGTTTTCTAAAAATCGTCCGTTCACGGCGCGCACACTGACTTCGATTGAAACTTCGTTGGATTGCGATCTTGCAAGGCCGTAGCCCGTCATGCTTTTCATATATTTATATCTTACTTTCATTCAGGAACAGGTCAATTTTCTGTTCAATTTCATTTTCTATAAGACCATTAGCTGTGGACCAAAGTACTGTTTGGTCGCGCTTGAACCATGTTTTTTGTTTTTTAATTAATTGCATCGTACTTTGAATAATTTCAGCAGGTAAGTTTTCTTTCGATATTTCGGAATTCAGATATTTTAAAACTTCAAAATAACCGACGGATCTTAATGGCGCCCAGTCGGCATGACCAAGTCGTATAAAATGTTCCACTTCGGTGATGATTCCGTCCTTGATCATTTTTTGTGTTCGCGCGGTGACATTTTTAAATAAAACATCTTTGTCTAAAAATTTTCCAATTTTTATAAATGGAATTTTTAAATCCATTTTTTTAGAATTTTCAAATTCTGATTGCAACTGAGTCATCGTTTGACCAAAGGCCCGTTTAATTTCAAGCGCACGTCCAATCCGGTACGCATCATTCACGTGGATTTGTGTTTTTGGATCAAAGGCAATTAATTCTTGGTAGGCTTTTTCATTACCGAATTCTTTAATTTCATTTTCAATTTGTAATTTTAAATCAACTGAAATTTCGGGAACATTAAACATTCCTTTTTCTAAGGCTTGAATATAAAAACCTGTACCACCCACAACGAATAACGGAAATTTAATTTTTTTAGAATTAAAATTTTCACAGTCGATCAGTTTATAAAAATCACGCAGAAATTGCCCTGCTGTCATCTCGGTCGGAGCTTGCACGTAATTGTACATGTAATGTGGAATTTCTGATTTCTCGGCTTGTGTCGGAGCCGCTGAACCTATCACAAGGCCTTCGTAAAATTGAACGCTATCAATATTTAATATGCTGCCATCAAACTGCTCCGCCAACGACATGGCCCATTGGCTTTTACCGGATGCTGTTGATCCGATGACGAAAATTATTTTTTGATTTTTAGATAACTCCAAAATCATTAATGAATGCGACCAAACATTTTTTCAATTTCTGTGAATGTCATTTCAATACTGACAGGGCGACCATGTGGACAAAAACTGGATAACGGAAATTCATCCATTGAAATTAATAATTCTTTCATTTCTGGCAGGCTTAAACTTTGTCCTGCGCGAATCACCGAATGACAGGCCATCGTGGCCAAAATATCTGAAATTGATTTTTCTAAATTAAAACTGCCGCCGAATTCAACTGTATCTGCAGCTAATTTTTCAAAAACACGCGGAAGGCTTGATTCTTTGACAAATAGCGGGGCGGATTTGATGCCGATGCTACTGGGTCCCATTTGCTCGATTTCAATTCCCATTTTTTGTATTTCTGTTTGATGAAATAAAATCGCTTCACATTTTTCAGGCGACAAATCAATCACCAACGGAAATAAATACGTTTGCAAATCAATGACCCCACCCTGCCATTTACGCATTAATTTTTCAAATGCGACACGTTCGTGCGCCGCATGTTGATCGACTAAAATCATTTGATTGTCTTTTTGACAAACTATGTACGTTAAATTAATTTGGCCGATGACTTGAAATGATGACCAGTACGTTTGTTTACTGACATGACCTAAGTCAACAGGCTGACTTTGTACGATGTTATTTACGTGCTGTTCTTGAAATGAAAAATCTTTATTTTGAAACTGAGTTTTAAGTAATGATTCATCATGAAAAGCGTAATTTTTAATTTCTGGAATTTGATAATTCGCAGAATAATTTGCAACACTTGACTGAATATTTAAATTTTTAGGAACCCACGGTGCTGTTTCAAGCGCATCACGAACACTGGCCTGCACAGCACGAAATGCGAGTGACGGATTTTGAAATTTGACTTGGCTTTTGGTCGGATGAATATTGACGTCGATATCATGGGGCTGACATTCCAAATGGATCACGACATTCGGATATTCGCCGTGCATCAATAAATTTCTGTAGGCTTCCATCACTGCAGCTTGCAGACCACGATCTTGAATCCAACGGTTCTGCGCAAAAATCCAAATGTTTTTCGATGTCTTTGCCACATCTTGGGGTGATGAAAAATAAGCCGTCGCTTTATAGTCTTCACGATGCGCAGAATTTTTAAATAATTTTTTACAATTTAAAACTTCACAAGCCCTGTCAATTGTATTTTCACGACGCGCAAAATACAAATCAAGCTTTCCAGATTCGATCATTTTAAATTCGATATCTGATCGACTTAATGCCATAGCTTTTATCACATTTCGGATCTGCGCATTTTCCGAAGCGTCTGATTTTAAAAATTTTAAACGTGCCGGAACATTATCAAATAAATTTTCTATTTTTATTTCTGTTCCTTGATTACGGCTGCCGGGTCTGATTTCTGAAAAATTTCCAAAATCAGATGTCACTTGAAAAGCTGTTTCTGAATTTAAAAATTTACTGGTTAATGTTAATTTTGAAACCGCCGCAGCACTGGCTAAAGCTTCTCCGCGAAAACCAAATGTTGATAAATTCCATAGATCATTTGTTTTTTGAATTTTACTGGTGGCGTGTCGGGTTAAGGCTAAAATTAAATCTGTTTTTTGAATTCCTGATCCATTATCAGTGACTTTAATAGACTTGCCACCAGATAAAATTTCCACATGAATTTCGGTGCTGCCCGCATCGATTGAATTTTCAATCAGTTCTTTGACCAAATGTGCAGGACGCTCAACAACTTCGCCCGCCGAAATTTGATTTACAACATCTAAGGGTAAGACTTGAATCGACATTAAAATAGAATCCCAAGAGACAAGGCACCGTATGATTTTTTATCCCAGTAATACCTAAGACCAATGTCAAAACTGAGTTTTTGAAAATGAAAAATCAGGCCTGATTCTAAAAACACACCGACCGTCATGTCTTGCAGAATAAAACTTTTGGTTTGCGATTTGACCTCGAATTGCGTGTACTTTAAAAATGGCCCTGCACCATAATGCAAAGTTGTGTTGGAACCCAATGCACTAATATTTAAAATTTCAAAATCTGTCCACAGTCCAAATCCATTCGCAGATTGACCCGTTAATTCTTTGTAATAGGCTGGCGCACTAAAGGCAGCCATAACATCCCATGAAAATGATGATGAAAAGTCACTGAGCTCTGGATAATTTCGATAACCAATGGCATACAAGTCACCGATCTGAACAGCTCCGGCTGTTTCTTCGTGGTAATTTATCAACTGCAATGTGATGCCATGATAAGACAATTTTTCCGAGTCTTCGTCGTCGGGGTCTTCGTCGTCATTTTTTTTATTTTTTGTTTTTACATTTTCATTTTTTTTATTTTTTTGAATTTCTGCGTCTTCAATATCACCGATAAACGGTTTTTCTTTTAAAACGCCTTCACCTTGAATATCCAGATCGGTATCTGGCACGTAACCAATCTTTCCGTCTTTCATTCTGATTTGATAAAAAGGGCCTTTGGGTTTATTTGAAATTGAATAATAGGAACCGGGATCGATTGTTTGAATAACTTCAGCATCAAAACTGTCCGAACTGTAAATTTCAACACCGGGGTTTACGGCTTGAGCTTTTTTTTCTGCGAAAGAAAATAGGCTATTAAAAAAAACAACAGTAAATATTAAAAAAAAAATTAATCTATACGCTATGGGTTTACGAAATAAAGGCATTGCAAATCATTATGCATCTTATTTTTGAATGATCAAAACAGAAATTTTTTCTATGCATTCGGCCATGACTATATGACTTGCATGTTCAATAAATTTGGCTTTTCTGATTTTCCAATCTAAATTTTTAACGTGATCCGACAATACCGCGCCATTTATTTTTTTCCCACTGACAAGAACCTCGAAAGGATACCCCTTAGGCTTTGAAGTTACAGGACAGCAAATCGCTAAGCCCGTTTTTTTATTATATTCTTTTGGAGAAATGACCAATGCGGGCCTTAAGCCTTTTTGCTCGTGCCCAGCTTGTGGTGTGAAATTAAGCCAGATAAAATCACCACGATCAGGAACATACATCACCAAACCTCATTGCCTTCAGGCTCATCGTCAATTTCTGTATGTAAGTTTTTCGTTGTGATCTTCGATAGCAAAGACTCTAGCGTCATTTGACTTTTAATTGGAAAGATAACAATAGCTCCATCTTTATTTTGAATTTCCACTTCAGAGTTTTCTTTAAGTTCAGCCGCTTCAATCACCGCTTTGGGTATCCGAAGCCCCAGAGAGTTTCCCCATTTTTGAATTTTTGCTGACATTAAACACCTCGCTTAAAGTATATACAATGTATCTACAAATGTCAATCCCATTTTTAACCGCGTAAAGAGATATTTTCTCCGCGTGATGCGTGAACTTTACGTTTTGGCATTGGTACAGCTGGTCGCAATAAATATTCGGGGCGCGTTGCACGGTAGTCCAAAAATTCTTTGATTTTTAAGCCTGCTTTTTCTGGATCTCGTACGTATAAAACAGCATCGAATCCACAATTTTGACAAATCATCGATTGGCGCCATTTAATCTGCGCAAAAATTTCGCCCGTAATTAATAAAAAACCTAATATAATTAAGCCGCGCGGATCAAAATTATGCCAGATTGTATTTGTTAATACAAAACTAAGGCCCGCTAAACCCAAAATTGTGGCGAAACTTAAATTTTTACTTCGATAGACCTTGCGCGGCACTTTGCAAAAAGCACAAAAACAAGACTTTCTTTCTGGAAATAGCTGAAACTTCATATAATTTATATTGCCACAAAAGCTGTTATTTTTCTATGCTGACACCAGTGATTTCAAACGAACCAGACCTTAGATTTGCTTTACGCCCCAATTGTCTGATTACACGCAGACCTTTGGTATTTTTAACACCACCTCGAAGTCTATTTTATTACAAAAATTCGTGGGCTGAAATTTCACATATTCTGTACGAACACGGATACAAGGTCGAAATTTTTCAACTGCCCTATCAAAATATCAATGAGCAAAAAAAAGTTCTCAAAAATGACAAAATACGAATTCAGAATGCACATCTACTTATGGATTCAGTCACCTTTGAAAATTTAAAAACTGAACTGACGGTCTTAACTGATTCAACAATCACAGTGATCAGCACAGTTGATATTCAAAATGTTTTTTATTTTAAGCCCCAATTTTCTAAATCAACATTAAATTATTTTTTACACCGAATATGGTGTAAAATTTGGGGCTTAAAAACACCGGACTTCAGTGAGCTTTTAATTCGAAATACTGAAAAAAATTGGCACTCTTTTTTAGATCATTGTGTTCATTTGGCTGAAATCGATTACAGCAAAGATTAAGTTGCCTTTAAAATTAAAGTCCGACAGAATTTAAATATGCGTGAAGTTAACCCAAATCATAATTCAAACAATTCTGATTCAAAAATCGATTTTAAAAACCTGATTGAATTTTTAATCGCATTTGTGAAAAACCCCATCGAACACATTGCAAAAATTCCTGATTGGAATTGGGCTTCAATATTTTTTGTACAAATCATGATTGCCCTTTGTTCTGGTGTACTGGCTGGATTAATTAAATTAAATATTTACCGAATGGCTGCGGGTGTATTCATAATGCCGTTTGTGTCGACCATCACATCGTTATTAATGGCCACATTTTTTTATTATTATTTACAATTTTTTGAAAACAGGACTGAAAATTTCAGAAAATTATTTACGTTCGTCATTTTATCATCGATTCCATTTTATGTGTTTCAAATTGTTTCAGAATATTTTGCACCAATTACGTTGATTGGATTTGGTTTTTCATTTCTATTAGCCATCGTTGGTTTAAATGAAAACTTTAAAGTTGAAAAAAAACGCTGTTATCAATTGATTGGTTTATTATTTGTTTTAGTGCTGGTGACTTGGATTACGAACCGATATTCGTCGAATTAAGAATAGAATAAGCGCCCTTTACTTTTGTACTACAACGTGGTACAATTTTTTCATGCGATATACATGGGACACGACCAAAGAAAAAACTAATCTTAAAAAACATGGCATTTCGTTTTCTGAGGCTAAAGAAGCTATTGAATGTTCCAGTGTCATCGTTTTAAAAGAAGATACTGATTCTGGCGAAGAACGCTATGTTTATCTAGGCATGTGCAAAAAACTGAATGTTTTAGTCGTTGTTGTTGCCTATCCAGACGAAAATCAAACTCGAATAATCTCAGCTCGAAAAGCCAATAAAAAAGAAAGGTCAATTTATGAAAAGCAATTATGATTTCACAAAGGGCGCCCTTATTAAAGGCCGCATTAAATCCAAATCACATGTTGATTCAGCTCTGCGCGAACAAAAAATTCTAACTTCAATCAGATTAGACAACGAAGTTATTGAAGCCGTAAAGAAAAAAGCTCGTGCCGAGGGCGTTGGTTATTTAACTTGGATTAACAAAAAATTACGTTCCGTAGTTCTTGGCGAAGACAGTATTTTGGACCGTATAGAAAAACTTGAAAAAACTGTTTTTAAAAAAGCATAGCGATTGCTTTTATATCCAAAACATGATCTTATTTTAAGAGTAGCTTAACCCAGCGTTTTTTTATTCAATTCAAAACGCTTTTGCGATAATTCCTGTAATGTTTTCGCCAAAAATAAATTTTTCGCTAATAACTGATAAAATTTTTGTAAACTGATGTGCATTAGTACCGAATCTTTGTCTGCGATGATTGTTGCTGTACGTTTACCTTGATTTTGAAATAACGACATTTCACCGATCATTTGACCTTGTGAAATTTTTGCGACGATTTTATTTTTAATTTGCACACTGAACTGTCCCTGCACAACAATATAAGCGCCGTTTGTAACATCGTTTTCAGAACATAAAATCTGATTCATCGAAATTTTAACAATATCACCGCCAAACGTTAACTCATCGATTGAATCTGTCGGAATATTTTTAAAAATTTCTGAATTTAATAAAGCCTGTTGAATCCAAAATCTGTGGACCAAATGTTGCGCTTTATCTGAGTTCAAATATTTATCCATAAACGCAGAATTTCCAGTGATTCTTAAAACTTTCGATTGCTTAACGGCAACGATATCTGCCGTTCGTGGCACACCTAAGAAAAAACCCATTTCACCAAATACAGTATTGGGTTTTAATAAACTGATAAATTTTTTAGTCTGCGTGCCTTGGCCATAAATAGCGGCCTCGCCACTGAGTAAAATAAAAAGATATCTTGAAAATGGATCGCCTTTTTCGCAAATCAGCGCATCCGCTGGAAAATCTAAAATATCAGATTCTTTCAGCAAAGTCATTGCGACCTCTGAATCTAATGACCGCAAGAATGGCAGCTTAATTAATTCTTTAAGGTCTTTTTTTGGATCAATCGTAGATTTTAAATTTGAAGTCATTTGTTGCTTTTGCAGATTCTGATTTGTGCTTTGAATTTCTGTAAAGTGATCATAAAAATTCTTATTTGAAATTAACCTCATATAAACAATTTTCTGAATTAAATCATACAAGTGAACAAAGTTAACCAACCAACCATTTTTTAAACCATTCAAAATCAATTCTTGAATCGTAGATTTACTTTCAAGCTGCGCTAAATATTGAATCTGCAATTCACTCAACGCAGCCTTTAGCTGAGTTGGTCTTTGTGATAAAATAAATTCAAGTGGCTCGTGTTCGATTTGCATTTCGTATTATAGTATATCATCATTTAAGACTTTTGCATCAGAACATCTGGACCTTGGTTGCGTAATTTAAATAAAAATTACATATTACCTAATAGTGCACTAATATCGATTTAATGAAAATAGCATCAATCTTGATTACAGCATTTAATTTTTTTTCATTTCTGCTATCTGTACTTAATGTCTTTAAAAAAATGCAGGATATCAATAAATTTAAACAAATTTCACTCAAAATTTTGAGCTTATCAACATGGGTCACAATTTTGTTTTACATGACAAATACATTACCGAATCTGTACATGGACACTGTTAATTTTTTTACACAAACATTATTATT
>CANBND010000002.1 GCA_947370945.1 Pseudobdellovibrionaceae bacterium
TCAAAATTGCCAATACTGAAAGGTTTTAAGGGCTGATAATTAAAATGATCAGCTTGCTTGATCACTTGTATTGGTACGATTTCAATATTTTTTGAAACGGAGGCAATAATACCTGCGACGTGTGTGCCATGACCAATTTCGTCTTGAAAATCACCGGTGCCAATAATATTGTTTGGTGTCGTATCTCCTAAGATGCTCCAGCCTGTGCAATCGCCGGGATATTCATTACCATCATTATCAATTGTGCGATCCGTGGCCGCGCATTCTTTGGCATTGTGATAAATTTGATTTTTGACCGAGGGATGTTGGATATCAACTCCTGTATCAATCACAGCGACGCGAATTTTTTTACCAAGTTGCGCTGGTAACAAATGAATGTCTTGGCCCGTGCGCGCTTGTAATCTGTAAGTCTGCATCGGATTTAAATCGAAAACTTGAGGCTGCCCTGAATTTACGAGTCCCCATGAGTTTTGAATTAATTTTTCGGTTTGAGAATTAATTTGTGAATAACTAAGAACAGAATATAAAAAAAGAAATTGAAATGGAATCAACACTAAGAATTTATTTTTTTTCATCTGTTTCTCCGCGTAAGCGCAGAGCATAGTGCAGATTTTGTTTTTTAGGTGAGAAAGCGTATGCTTTATGGAAGTGGTTGAAAAAAATACTTAAGTGTCAAAAACATGTGAATCGTAGAAATGAGTAGAGTGTCGATAGTTTTGACACTCTACTTGAGTTGAGTTTAAAAGCTGGTTTGTGTGCGATCCAATTCAATCGACATAATTTTAGACTTATCCGAAAGCACGTTGATCAGTCCATTTGAATACGGATGTTTTTTCTCTGGCTCACCCAGTACATTACTGACAAAAACACCTTGATCGCCATCTTCATCACCAGATCTGAAACCTGTGACTTCAACAAAAAATAAATAATTTTGACGTTCTAATGTTTTCAAAATCACAGTCAATGGAATTTTTTCTTCAAGCACATACACCAGTTCAGTCATCAAGCGATTTTGTGTGCGCAGATCATTTGATTTAATTGCTATATCAAATTTTCTGGCTGTTGAAATAATTTTTTCGACCCATGGCTCTAAACATTCATAGGCTGTTCCATTCAACCATGCATATGTGTTTGTTCCACCAGTTTCTGGATTTTTCATTCTTTGATTCATTTCGCATTCATTTTTGTAAATCACTAATCCACGAGCCTCATCACCATCGCCGATCATGCTCATTAAATTATTATAGATCGCTTTGTCTTCGGCGCGCGCTTTGTGATTTCCAATTTCGCTAAGTTTTTGAAATAGTCGACCTAAAAATTTAGCGCGGTCCACAGTTGCTCCGTGAACATCCGGAATGACCAATAATTGTTTTATTTTATCAAGAGCTCCAGGCAATAAAGATAAGTTTGAAGTGACGCGAAAAAAATCGATTTTTTTAACAGATGCGAAAACATCGTCAGCAAATAATTTTTGACCTTCGTACTGAGTTCCTTTTAATTTGTCTTGAACTTGATTTAAAATTTGATCCAAATTTTTCTTATTCAAGCTCCAACCACCCCAAACATTTTGCACAAGTCCAACCGATGGCAAAGCACCAATTCGATTTTGCGTCAGTTCAGTATCTGTACGCACCATACGCCATTGAGCCTTACCAAAAGGCATTTGTGATGGATTCTGAGAGTCTTGTGAAAATTGTGGTGCATTTGATTGAAATTTATTTTTTAAAATCCCGTCAACGACTTCCAGTCCAAACCCTAAATAATCACGACCACTGAGCTCGCCTTTTTTATATGTCACTACTTCAATCGGAGCATTGACCACAGTTGTTCCGTCTGGTGATTTCACATCGGGCTTGTAGATTTTTAATAAATGTTCTTCTTCCATTTGAGTGCTGCGAAACCATAATAATTTCGTAAGAACCTGTGTGGTTTTAAATCCATGTTCGATTTCAAATTGTTGCTTTCTGAAATTTGTATACAGCAATTCTGTATTTGAATCAAAAATGAGTGAACGCAATGCCGCTGCTATGTTGCTTCCGAATTTTTTCTGAGCTTCGAATTTTTTCTGTAAATCCGGATTTTCATCTAATTTGATATCACCTTTTTCAACTTGAGCTGCGAAATCACCATTGTAATTTAAAATAAAAGCATCCGTTTTTAAATCAGTGTGTTTTGTTTCATGTTGAATTTTTAATAAATTAATAAAATAATTTGCATCCAACTGAACACTGAAAACTTTCATGTTTTGATTGCGAATGAAGACTTGAAAACCTGCATCTGTTCTTGAAATTTGAACTTGGCGCATGATCACTTTACCACCAGAAGCCGACAAACTGATCGTCGGTTGATATGTACTTAATAATCCAACTAAGCCATCCAAACCCAAATCAGTACCTGCTTTACCCATGATACTGACAGAATCAGTGATTGTGAAAACTTCACCGATTTTTAATGCTGAAATAAAATTTGTTAATTTGCCGTCTTTTAATGGTGAAGCTAAATCATGAAGCTTTGATGGAACCAAAACATCACTCCATTTAATATTGCTGGTTTCTTTGATTGAATCTAATGGACGAACATGTGTGTAATCACGATTGTATCCCAAATTTGAACCAAAATTATTTTTGATACCACCCAGTTCATCAATTATTTTAACAATACCAAGACCGACAGTCACAGATGCCGTATCAACCAACTGCACGGGTGCGGAACTACCATAGAACGTACCTGTTGTTACAATTCTTGAGGCATTAAAATTTAAACCGGCTTGTGCACCAGTCACAGTGCCCAACGGTTTGACTCCATTATTTGTTAATTCATAACCCGTTAATTTTGAATCTAAGATTTTAGTTTGCATTAAATTTAGTTTTTCAGATAATTTTGAAATCGCCACATCTAATACAGCGGATTGTGTTTTGATTTTCATGTAACGAAATAAATCTGCAGTTTCAAATGGCGATTGACGTTCACCGTGTGAAAAGCGCGGTGGATAATTTGGAATATTTTCAACCATCACCTGACCATTCACAACATAACCATCAGCTGAAGAATACTTTAATTCTGGCAGTGGCACAGACATTACTACATTTTCAGTTTGATCATAAAAAGTATCCGTCATATTTTTTACACGACGTAAAAGTTTGGCCTTAACGAGCTGCTTTAATGATTCAGGGTATTTTGCAGCATCAACAATTTCATTCCAGTCCGCATCTGACAATTGTAAAACACGATTCATCATCCAACGAATATCAAATGAACTGATGCCATCATAATCTGTATTATAAATATAATTAATCATAGCCCAGCCATCGCGTACAAACACAGGCTGTGTTGAAACGCGATTTAAACTTTCGCCAAAATCAGCCAGTATATTCGGAACTAAAAGGCCGCGATAGGTTCTGTTTTGACTAAAATTTGCAACATCACTGATATCGGCTGGAGTTGCTCCGGCCATAAGACTTGGGATTTCTGAATTTTGTTTTTCAAGGTAAGCTCCGTGAATATACAAAGCCGTATCACCCGCCTCTGATAAAAATTGACGATGATTTGTGTCTGTCAAAAATGGCTCTGCCGATAAACATGAATCATTGACTGAGTTTTCGCTATTTCCGCAAAATGCATTATCGACAAATTGTTTTTTTTCTGCGGCCGATTTAAATTGGACTTTTATTTTTGAATAATACATCGGTGATAACTGGTGATAACCTAATTTATTCAGCAAAGCCGCTCGCAATAAATGCGTATGGATAAAACCACCAAGGCGTAAAATATAATTTTCGTTTGAGCCTTGAACAATCAATGAATACAACAGCTGTTCACGGTTTGCCGATAATCCCTGTACAAATTGAACTGTTGCTGTCTCAGATTGAGACATTACTTGTGGCATACTTTGCTGTGATTTTAAATCAACCGCCGGATATTTTTTGTTTTGCCAATATTTGTTTTCGATTGGCTGAAGCTTTGACAGGTCAAACCCCTGTTGAAACAAATTTGTAATCTGCGCAAATGAAAGTGGTTTTGAATCTTGATCCAGCAAATCGGCCGCTGGCTTCGTGAATGTTTTCAACGGTATGCGTACAGAATTGTCCTGAGCTTTTGCGAAACTTGCAAAGGCCATCAGCGCAATCAATCCCATATTGAAACATTTTTTTGAATTCATAGTTTACCTCTTTAAATAGAGGTATTGCGAAGACGGGGCCAGAATATTAAAACAACGTATCTAAACCCATCGTTGAAAATGAATTTCTCTGTTGTTTAAATTGAATCAAATCTGAAATCAATTGATCACGTTTTATTTTTACATTGGCTTCATCTGTATTATCAAAATCATGGGCCATGAATGCAAAATAAGTATGTCCTTCAGTTGACGAA
The DNA here is from genome assembly GCA_947370945.1 of Pseudobdellovibrionaceae bacterium. Taxonomy (GTDB): domain Bacteria; phylum Bdellovibrionota; class Bdellovibrionia; order Bdellovibrionales; family Bdellovibrionaceae; genus Pseudobdellovibrio. The sequence goes on from CANBND010000002.1 coordinate 4,372, forward strand.
GAAACACCTGCTACGTTTAACGTGGGTACATCAAACAATCGCCCCGTTTTTAAAACTATATTATTATTAAATGTCATATTTGATTCATATGTTCCGCTATCAACACCTGCAGTTAATAAAACATGGCCTAAATTTAAATTGTTATTTACGGCTAGGCCGTCTAAGTATTTCAACGTTTTTAAAACTGACAGACAGCTTCCCAGATTGTCCTGACGGCGACCTAAAACTTCAGTCGACAACCCAGACCCCGTATAAATTTGCAATTCAGCTTTAGGAATTTTTAAATCATTCCTTTGAAAATTTTCAAATTCCGCAGCTCCACCTAAAAAAGCAAACAAACTGTCTGTGACGTAATTATTCGAAAATGTATTTAAATTTTTTAGATATTTTAACAAAATCGCAGAACTGATTTGTACTGTTTGATTATACCCTTCCGTATTTATTTGCTGACGTGGTAAATATGAAATTTGTTCCACCGAAAATTGAGTCGGTACAGTTTCTGGATTTTTCAAATTTGCAAGTGCTGTCTGAGTTTGCGAGCTCCAGTTTTTTGAATTTAAAATGATATTTAAGTTTTCAATTGTTTGATTTGTTGTAACCGGAACATCGGTCAACTCAAGGTGTGGATTTGACAAAACAGATAAGTAAATACGCGTTGTTTCATCAATAATTAAATTTCTGATTTTAATCACACCATTTTTTTTAAGCTCTGCCAAAGCCATTAAAATTTTTTCGATATTTACAATAGGATCATAATTTGTTTCAAGGATTGCATCAAAGGTTCCATCATTTGAAATTTTTTTCAATTTCCAGCTCATTTGAAATCTGTAATCCGGGCCCAATTTATTCAATGCCCAGGCACTTAAGAATATTTTTGAGACAGATGCCAAGGCATACGGCTTTAAATCGCGATAACCACTGTAGGTATTTATGTCTCCGCCTGTTGATTCACAGTAAGAAATTGTTGGATCGTTTTTATAAAGCAAGTTTCGGGTGTTTGTTTGTGATCGAACAACTGTACTGTCGATCGTCGTTACCGCATGTGGTGATTTAGCTTCAGAATTTGAACTTAGATTTGAATTAGAACACGCCGTGCTTAAAATCAAAAGAGCTGAAATAAAATGAATTTGAAGAAGCATTTTAAGCATCCGCAGACATTACTGGTATTCTGTGAAATTAAATACTGTCATTTATTTGCTATGAAAAAGTTGCAGCATTATTTTGACATTCTGGCACTTTAAAACCAATATAGTCGCCATAACGTATTAAAGGATAAAATTATGTCTAGAGCCATCTATGAATTTACAGTCGACCAAATCACAGACCACACCAAAGAAATCCGCGAATTATTTTTAACATTAAAAAATCAACCTGAATTTAAATTCAAAGCCGGACAATTTGTGATGTTGCACGTCCCTACTGAAGCTGGAAAGCCAGCACTTCGTGCCTATTCAATTGCAACCACTGAACATGATACCAAAAAATTTCGTCTGATTTTTAAATTTGTTGAAAATGGAGCAGCTTCAAATTTTGTATGGGCTTTGAAGGGTCATGAAATTCTTAATTTTACAGGACCCTTTGGTAAAGTCTTTTTTCAAGAGCCACCGGACGAACAAATTGTATTTTTAAATACAGGCAGTGGCTTGTCGCAACATTTTTGTTTTTTAGAATCCAAAATGAAACAGTTTCCAAATTTAAAATACAAACTGTATTTTGGGGTCAGAAAAGAAGAAGACCGTTATTATGAAAAAGAATTAACTGAATTACAAAAACATTTACCAAATTTTGAATTTCACTATGTTCTCAGCCGTGCCAGCGATTCATGGACTGGCAAAAAAGGCTACGTTCAACATTTTTTGAAAGAAACAAATTACAAAGAAATACCAACGACATTTTATTTGTGTGGCAATGGCGGCATGATCAAAGAAGTGAAGCATCAGCTTTTAGAAATTGATGGTCTTGATAAATCTAAGGTTTGGTCGGAAGCGTTTGATTAAAAAAGAATATTCTTATTTTGCCAGCGTCATAATGCTTGTTATTGCAGGCATTATCTGGGGCCTTTCATTTACCTGTATTAAATGGGCACTTGTTGATTTTACGACAACGCAATTATTGTTTTACAGATGCCTTGTAGCCTTTGTATTGGGCGAAGCCTTATTATTTATTTTTAAAAAAGAGGCCTGGCAGAAATCACATTCTGATATTTTACTGTCATTAAAGCCGGGTTTATTTTTAGGCGCTTCGCTTTTATTTCAAATTCACGGCCTGCATTTCACCACAGCAACAAATTCTGCATTTATCACATCGATTTATGTCATTTTAATTCCGTTTATTTCAATTTTATTATTCAAAACTGCAATTAAAAAAATGCATTTTGTTTTTGCGACATTGGCTTTTATCGGGATGGCGTTTTTATTAGATATTCCCAAAATGATCAGCAGCAACGATCAAATTAAATTTAACATTGGCGATCTCTTAACTCTGGGCGCCGCCGTGACGGCTGCATTTCAAATTATTTATATCGGATTAACTGCAAAAAAATCTGTGAACACATTCAGATATAACAATTATCAAACGTTCTGGAGTCTTTGTGTAGTGATTCCATTTTTGATTTTTGAAAGTATTCAAAAAAATAAAACATTTATTCCCGAATCTGTACATGCACAATCACTTTTAGGTGTTGGTTTATTAATTATCTTTGTCAGCATGATCGCATTTTATCTGCAAGTGACAGCACAACAAAAACTGTCGACGACAACCGCAAGTATGCTGTGTTTACTGGAGGCTCCATTTTCATTTTTATTTGCAGCGGTGTTGATCAATGAAAAATTAATTGGCCTACAAATTTTCGGAGCTGTGTTGATCTTGTCCAGCTCGGCTTTGTCGGTTTACATAGATCGACCAAAAAACCGATAACGCCAGTATAGTGGCGCCAATTATTCCAGTGACCCATTCTGGAATATGTACAAAAGGCGAAACTAACATGATCCAAGCCAAAGCACCCAATGCATAAAAAGCACCATGTTCAAGATACTGAAATTGATCCAGTGTACTTTTCTCGACAAAATAAATTGTTAAGCTTCGAACAAAAAAAGCACCGATACTGAGACCAATCATAATTTGAATTAAGCTATTGGTAATTGCAAAAGCGCCAATGACTCCGTCAAACGAAAATGAAGCATCTAAGATTTCAAGGTAAATAAAAATACCCAAGCCACTTCCGGCTGCTACAGTTTTTTCATCATTAACGATTCCTAAATCTTTCAACCATTCAGCTAAACTGTGCACAAATAAAAATGTGATTGCTCCGCACAGACCAGCGACTAAATATGTTATTAAATCTGCACCAACAAGTTGTTCAGACAGCGCCAATAAAATTAAAAGACCTAATAAAATTTCGATGCCTTTGAATTTAGAAATTTTTTGCAGTGGCTTTTCAATGATTGAAATCCAATGGTGTTCTTTTTCTGAATTCACAAAAAAATGAATAAACACCATCAATAAAAAGACTCCGCCAAAACTTGAAACTGATAAATGTGCTGAAACCATAATTTCTGCATATTTGACCGGATCTGAAAAAGACATCTGAAATGCTGAAATTGGATCGATATGCGCCAGCAGCGAAACAATAATTAATGGAAACAATAAACGCATTCCAAAAACTGCGATGAGCATTCCCAATGTTAAAAATCGTTTTTGCCAAATCGGCGACATTTTTTTGATGAGTGTCGCATTCACAATTGCATTGTCTAATGATAATGAAACTTCAAGGACAGATAATAGCAGCGCCGTAAACCCAGCTTGTATGGTCAACGTCACCGACTGTGTTTGCCACCATACAATCGACATTGCCAACACCAGACCAGCAATAAGAATTAAGATCGAACCTTTAAAATATTTTAAAATCATCAGACTCCTACGACAGACTTTGTTTGTTCAAATTGTCGATTTTTTTTACAAAAAAAACAACACTAAAGTTCAGCTAGTCATTGGTCGAAAGGTACCTCGAATCAAAAACAAACGGAGTAAATATGAAGCCGATCATGACAAAAAAATTAATTCTAAAAAGTACTGCAGTGATTGCTGTCAGTTTTTTAGCTGTAGCTTGTCAGCGTATGCAGTTCGTACCCGTCGAACAAAATGTACAGTCCTCATTAGCTGTGCCAGATGTGCCAACGGATCCAATTGTTCCGCCGGTTGTTGTTACGCCGCCAGTACCAAAGCCGCAACCTATTTTTTCAAATGGAGCTTGCGCTGCGGATTCATCAACGACTTTAACTTCGTGCCAGAAATGTAATGTTCCATTAAATCCACCCGCCCCACCGCAATTTTCACGCAAAGGCCAATCATTAATTGATATCATGTCGATCGCCTGTTCCGTGAATAACAAAAGTGCGCCAAAAAATTATGTCCCACCAACAAAGGCTGAATTAATAAATCGTTTAAACAGATTGTCTCCGACTTTTTACCCAGATTCAGCAATGTCACCATTTCAAATCAGCACAATCGAAAGTTTAAAAACGAATCCAGCATTACAACAAAAAATGTTTGGTGGCTTGTGGTATCAACCACCTTATTCAGATGCTTTTGAAACTTATTTCGGTCTTGAAGTCGGCGAAGTTGTTTATCAACTGTGTTACCAAAGCCCCGATTCTTCATTTACTCCCTACAATTCGACGCCACTCTTATCAAAACAAATGATCGATTGCCAACACAGCCAAGATCCATTTAATTGCAAAGAATCACCTGCATATATTGCCGGTAATATTTATCGCAACGACTTAAGAACAGGCATGCGCGAATCGATTAATAATCCGTACATCGCACCAAAACCAACGCCGTCAAAAACGTGTTCATGGGAAAAATTTGAAGGCCTTTATGAATTGGGCGGAGCCGAACAAATTGGTAAATGGTTAGTGTCCGCACAAAAAATATCAATGGAAGTCAAAGGCGTTGGCGGACGATGTTCGTTGGTCAATACATTGCCTGCCGGCAGTCAAATTCCAACAGGTGAAGTCATTCTATCGGCTTACGTTTGTAAATAAATTTTAAATAAAAATTATTTACTGAACCAACAATTGATCATGTAATTTTTGAACGACGGCATTGCCGTCGTTTTCATTAACAATGAAACAAAAATTATGGCGACTGGCGCCTAAACAAATCATTCTGACATTAATATCCGCGATACAGCCAAATATTTTTTGTGCAAGCCCCGGTGTATGATTTATATTGTTTCCGATCAATGAAACCATTGATAAATCTTTTTCTATGGTCACTTCACAAAAATTTGAAAGCTCTGAAAACAATTCTTTTTGATCTAAAACATCATTTTCAACAGTCACACTGACTGAAATTTCAGACGTCGTGATCGCATCAATGCTGACTTTGTGCTTATTAAAAATTTCAAATAATTTAAATAAGAAACCATGTGTCTGTAACATCTCAAGCGTGCTTAAGGTCACTAAGGCTTGTTTTTTTCTGATCGCAATCGCACGAAACAAAGGGTAATCTTTGACTTCTTTTTTGACCCACGTGCCTGTCGCCTTGGAATCAAAACTAGAACCTACAAAAACAGGAATATTTTTTCGCATCGCAGGCAACAGCGTCGCTGGATGTAAAATTTTAGCGCCAAACGTAGCCAGCTCTGAGGCTTCACTGAATGAAATTTCAGAAATTGGTTTTGCTTTATTTGTAATTCGAGGATCCGTTGTTGCGATGCCTGCGACATCTGTCCAAATTTCCAGACTGTCAGCATTTATGCCTTCAGCCAATATCGCGGCTGTGTAATCGCTACCACCTCGGCCCAAGGTTGTTGTCGCATTGTCTTTCGTAAGACCTATAAAACCCTGAGTGACATAAATTTTATTTTTTAATTTTTCGTCAGATAAATGTATTTTACACAGTTCGATAATTTCTGATGTCAGTGGTTTTGCTTTTGAAAACTGGTCATCCGTTTTAAGAACTGTTCGAACATCAAAAAAAATCGCTTTCTCATTTTTACAAATATGATTAAGCGCCTGTACAAATAAAACTGACGACATCCGTTCGCCAAAGCTCATCATTTTATCCATTGCTTTTAAGGAACAATCCTCTAGCAGATTTATACCTTGAGCTAACGATTTCATTTCAGAAAAAAGTTGTTCTAAATTTTTATTCAACTCTGGTGTTAACACTAATTCAGCAGCTATTTTTTGATGACGAAAAATAATTTTTTCAATAATGGCGACAGCTTCAGTCCATGAGCCTGTGTGGGAGGTTTTCGCCAATTGGATTAAATCATTCGTTGTGCCTGATGTCGCAGAAACAACAACGACACATGATTTTTGTTGGATCACAACTTCCGAACTGCGAAGCATACATCCCGCATCAGCCATCGATGTACCACCAAATTTAGAAACAACTTTCATATAAACCTCTTACTTTAATAGCGGCGCTAAAAACTTGGCTGTTTCGCTGATTTTTATATTTTTCTTTACGATCAATTCAGGCGTACCTTCGGCCACAATTTCTCCGCCATAAATTCCGCCATCAGGACCCAAATCCACAACATGATCCGAAGTTTTCACGACTTCCATATTGTGTTCAATGACTAAAACCGTATTGCCTTGATCTGTTAAGTCTTGAATTAACTCCACTAATTTTCTGACATCATCAAAATGCAAGCCTGTCGTTGGCTCATCCAAAATATACAATGTTTTACCCGTGCCGCGTTTTGAAAGTTCTTTCGATAATTTCACACGTTGGGCTTCACCACCCGACAATGTTGTCGAGGATTGTCCCAGAGTCATATAATCAAGACCCACTTTGTGAAGTGTTTCTAATTTTCTGTGAACATGTGAATGATTTTTAAAAAATTCTAAAGCTTCTTCAACATTCATTGCCAAGACTTCGGCGATATTTTTTTCTTTAAATTTAATTTGTAAAGTTTCACGGTTGTAACGTTTGCCTTGGCAGGTGTCGCACAAAACAAAAACGTCAGATAAAAAATGCATCTCCATTTTAATTTGACCATGACCCATACATGTTTCGCACCGGCCACCTTTGACATTGAAACTGAAACGACCCGGTTCAAAACCACGCAATTTTGCGTCTGGCAAAGTTGCGTACAAATCACGAATTAACGGAAGTAATCCCACATACGTCGCAGGTGTTGAACGTGGAGTTCTGCCAATAGGCCTTTGATTGATATCGATGACTTTGTCGATGTGTTCAAGACCTTCGATTTTTTTATACGGCGAAATTTGCACGTGGGCCTTATAAAATTCTTTGGCCAATATTTTATAAAGAGTGTCGATGATCAGTGTCGATTTTCCGCTGCCAGAAACTCCGGTAATACATGTGAAGGTTCCTAAGGGGATTTTCAAATTCACATTTTTTAAGTTGTTTCCAGTGGCGCCCGTTAAATGAATAAATTTTCCGTTACCAGCGCGTCTGATTTTGGGAATTGGAATTCTTCGTGTACCCAATAAATATTGTCCCGTCATTGATTTCGGATTTCTCATCAATTCTTCGGGCGTGCCTTCGGCCATTAACTCCCCGCCCAAAGCACCTGCGCGCGGACCCAAATCAACAACGTAATCCGCAAAGCGAATTGTATCTTCGTCGTGTTCGACCAAAATAATTGTGTTTCCACGTTCTTTTAATTCTTTGATGATTTCTAAAAGTCTGTGATGATCACGCGGATGCAATCCTATACTGGGCTCGTCCATGACGTACATACACCCAATCAATGCAGAGCCGACTTGTGTCGCTAATCGAATTCGCTGTGCCTCGCCGCCCGACAATGTTCTGGCCGGTCTTGAAATTGATAAATATGAACAACCGACGCGGTCTAAGAATTTTAATCTATTCACAATTTGCGTAATAATTTTTTCAGCAATAAAATTATTTTTTTCTGACCATTTTATTTTTTCTAAAAATAATCTTAATTCTAAAATTGAAATTTCAGACAAATGCGCAATATTTTTTTCTGCAATCACAACATTTAAGGATTCTTTACGAAGCCTTGTGCCTGCACAATCCGGGCATGATGTGATAATCATTTCTTGTTCTTCGTCGTCATCGTCAGAGGCTTTTTTGCCTTTGTAGGTATATTTGACTTTGTCTAATTTTTTTCCGCCGACTTCAGAATCAGAAAATTGTTCTTCTTCAATAAGGTCTAAAGTTCCTAAACCATGACAAGTTACACATGCTCCGCGCGGATTATTAAAACTAAAAAGTCTGGGTTCCATTTCAGGAAAACTGTACCCACACTGCGGACACGCCGAATGAATTGAATAATTCGTTCGTTCACCATTTGTTGTTTCAATAACCAATCGCCCTGCCGCCAATGATAATGCCGTGTTCACACTTTCAGAAAGCCTATGGGAAATTCCGTCTTTGAGAACCAGCTGATCAACTACGAGGTCGATATCGTGTTCTTTGGTTTTTGCTAATTTTTGTGCGGATTCGAGGTCTTTGAATACGCCATCAATTTTTGCTTTCGCGAAACCTTTTTTCGCCCACTTTTGAAATTCGGCTAAGAATTCACCTTTTTTACCTTGAGCCATCGGTGCCAAAATATAAAATTTTGTTCCCGCAGATTTTTTTAAAATATCATCAATGATTTGCTTCGGAGTTTGTGACGACACAGGAATTCCATGATTCACACACAACGGTGTTCCAACCTTGGCATATAATAAACGTAAATAATCATAAACTTCAGTGATTGTTCCGACTGTAGATCTGGGGTTTAAACCCACAGTTTTTTGATCGATGGCAATGGCCGGGCTAAGGCCTGTGACTGAATCAACATCTGGTTTTTTTAATTGTTCTAAAAAATTTCTGGCATAGGCAGATAAGCTTTCGACATAGCGACGCTGACCTTCGGCATAAACAGTATCAAAAGCCAATGATGATTTACCAGAGCCCGACAGCCCTGTAAAAACTGTGATTTGATTTCTGGGAATCGTGATTGAAATGTTTTTTAAATTATGTTCGCGCGCACCTTTGATGATAATGCCGTCCGAAAACTTTTCGTTGATTTTTTTTTCTGGCTTGCTGGATAATTTTTCTTTCATGATTTCTTTTGGCATTCTGGACAGACCCCATAAAGTTCTAAGATGTGATTTGTTAATTTAAATCCAAATGCACTTGCGACTTGCAATTGTAATTTTTCAATTTTCTCATTTTCAAATTCGCAAATTTTACCACATAATGTACAAGTTAAATGATCATGATGGTCTTTGGGAGTCAGCTCGTAACGCGACGCTTGCCCGCCCATTCGGACTTCAGTCACCAGTTCGTGGTCGGTCAATGACCGTAAAAATCTGTACACAGTCGCAAAACCGATACTTGAATCCTTCGTCGATGTTTTTTCAAAAAGCTCTTGTGCTGTGACATGTCGGGTGAACTCTTTTTCACCAGATTTACTTTCTGAATCACTCAAACAATCTAAAATTAATAATCTTTGATCTGTGATTTTCAAATTCATTGAACGAATCATTTTTTTAAAATCATCATTTTTAAAACGTTCATTTTTTTTAATTGTTTCTGAATCAGAGTGTCTGGGTAAGACGGGGGCAAAGCCCGTAGCACTTAATAAATTCACAATTCACCTCGCGACCTGAATACTAACTGATTTTATTGAAAATGAGAATGATTATCATTCCTATTTTCAGCTTAACATTCGACCAATGTCTGGCTGAGATCGTATATAGAGTGAATTAAGCCGCGAAAATGTTAAATTAGAGCAATGTCCGAAGGAACTCAAAAAACTTTATTTTTCATCAAGAATCCCTCTGCAAATTTGTCGGCCATTGAATTGTATTTGAAAAAACGTGATTTTAATGTTTTCAGTGAATCTGATTTAAAAACAGCGCTCCTAGAAATTATGAAAATATCACCAGATTATATTTTTTTAGCGTGGGATCACCCCAACGAACGCATCGTGAATATACCCAAATACATTTTGCAATCAATGATGACGACAATGATTGCCTACTGTACGTCGAACGAAAAAATCCAAATACGAAAATTACAAGGTTCTGGTCAAACACATAAATTATTTCCTCCGTTATCAGGTCCTGCTATCCAGCGTTTGATTTCAAAGCTTGAAAAAGAAAACTTGGCAAACAGTGCTGATCCTGTAGCAAAAAAAACAAATTCTTCAAACATGCAAAATCAATCGGATATGATCCAAGTCAAATCATCTGATAAAAATAAAGACCTTGATCAATTTATGAATTCGTTATCAGAAACCGAATCAAAGCCGTCGGAAATTTATATTGATAAGGGCTTACGCGCCAAAGAATTGCGTAACAAACAGAATATAACAAAGCCTTCAAATTTACTCTACTTAGCCCCCGTTCAAGACATTGTCTCTAGCACCGAACATAAAATGTCTGAATCACTACAGAAAAAACTAGATCAGAAATTTGATGAGCAAATTAAATTGCCACTTGAAGAATTGATTGAAACTTTGAAAGACCACGAATATTCTGCTAACGAGCCATCAATTTTAAAAAATGAAACCCTGACGATTGCAAAATATGGTTATTGTGTTGTTGTTGAACATAAAAATTGGAACGGTTATTTGATCGTCGCCTCTGAATCCGACGTTGATCCCGTAAGCCTTGAAAGTGTTCTGACGAATTGGATCAATGAAAATTTAGAAGACTCCAACGAAGACGTCTCCGTATTGAGTCATGGTTTTGAAGTTTCATTGAGTGATATTTCGTATGAAATATTTTCTGAAAAATTTGCTGATTACACAAAGACATTAACATTAAATGATAAAAAAACTGTACTCAGTTTTTTCTCAGTGACTCCTGAAATGATGCACCTTCAATTACATGATGATCACGACATGATTGAAATCTTAACCGCCGAAATACCGATTAGTTTGCCTGTACCGTTTGATTTACATTTGTATTTGCCCGAAAATAGAAAATTTATTCTGTACAGCAAGAAAGATTCTTTGGTTGCAAATATTCAAATCGATCGCTTGAAAGAAAAAAAAGTGGATAAATTATATTCGTCATTAGATTTTGAAAATAAAGTTCAAAAATTTCGCGCTGAAAAACGAATTTCCAGATTGATTGAAAAATTTAAGGATGTACAAAAAAATATATGAATACTTTAAAAACTGATCTCATTACTTTAGCTTTAGAGTCCCGACAATTTTCACATTCACCGTATTCGACAAAAAAAATTGGTGCGGCCATTCAATTGTCGAACGGCGCTGTGTATACAGGTTGTAATATCGAAAACGCGTCCTATGGCGGTACCGTTTGCGCTGAACGTGTCGCCATCTGGAAAGCCTATAGCGAAAATTTAAAGCCTGTGACAATCACAGCTGTTGTTGTCGCCAGTGATGAAAAAAGCCCTTGGCCACCCTGTGGATTTTGCCGTCAAGTTTTAGCTGAATTTTGCACACCAGAAACAACAGTGACATTGGTTAATACAGAACAAAAAAAAACAACTCTGAAGTTTTCAGAGTTGTTTCCGTTCGCTTTTGAACCCGAACATTTATTAAAATAATAACCAATAGCTAAAAATTATTCCTGTGCAGATTGCAACAACTGCCCGTTCGTTTCAATTTTGGCTTGTTTCTTATATGAATCAACCCATTTTTGATAACCACCAAAAGCTTTTTGTTTTGCTTGCTGGTCGGCCTGTTCGTTGTTGACTACTGCAGCTGATTTTTTCATTTCTTTTAATTTAATTAAAAACTGAGCGTCACCTTCACGTATCAAATTCTTTGAATACGGATTTTGTTTCGATAAATCCAGACTGGCTTTAAAAACAGTGGCTGAATTAATCTGCGGAACATTTTCTGTTGCTAGATCATAAAATCCAGATTCTGACCATTTTAAATTATTTTTTGATAGTATCGCTTCAACATCTGCTGGATTTTTCGCAACAACAGCTTCGATGTCTTTTGATAATGTTGTATATTTTTCTTCGGCTAATTGTTTGCGGCCGATTTTTAAAAAGGCCTGTGTCTCAGTTAATTTTTCAGCGGATTTAATGTCTGTGACTTTAATAATGTGAAATCCAAATGCAGATTTGACCAATCCAGACGTTTCGCCTTTTTTTAATTTAAATGCGACAGCTTCAAATTCTGGAACCATACGCCCTTTTGAAAAATAACCCAAGTCACCGTTTTTTGCTTTTGAACCTGGATCATCGCTGTTTGCGGCAGCCAATTTACCAAAATCAGCTTTTGGTAATTGCTTCAATAATGCTTCAGCTTTGATTTTTGCCTTTTCAACTGCACCTGCATCGTCGGCATTTGCTTTGATTAAAATATGTGACGCTTTGACTTGTGCAGGCGTTTCAAATTCAGCAGCGTTTTTTGTGTAATAGTCTTGAACTTTCTTTTTAAAATCTGGATTTGTTAATTTTTGATTAATTTCTGAATCTGTGACGGCTGTTGCTGTATTAAAAGATTCAAAGTTTAATTTTACATACTGAATGTTGATCTGTGACGATTTTAAATCTGTTTCAATATTTTTTTCTAAAGCTAATGGTTTGTAGCTTGAATCGAACAAACCGCGTACTTTTTGTAAAGAGACCTGTTGACGCAATGAAGTTTCAAATTCATTTGGCGTTAATCGATTTGCTGATAATAAGTTTTTGTATAGATCAGATTGAAAAATACCATCTTTTTTAAAAGCAGGGATTTCTAAAATGGCGGCACGAATTTCAGCATCAGTCGCAAATAATGATTCTTGTCCCGCCGCTTGTTCAGCGACAGCGTTGTCGACCAGTTCGCCCATGGCTTGTGACATCAATTGTTTTTTCTGAAACATTTTATCAAATTGTGCACCAAACATCTGTGCATAATAATTTGATAAGCGTGTTTCTTGATCTTGGAATTGTTTGATAGAAATAATTTGACCGTTCACTGTGGCCGCAGCACCAGAACCTAAGTTACCACCTTTGCCACCGGCGCGACCTGATAAATCAGATAATACAAATACGGCGATGATCATACCGAAAACTAAAATTGCGACAAGCGTTCGCGCGTTCAATGAACCTGCGAATGATTTTTTAATTTGGGCCAAAAATAAACTGCGATCTTGCTTTGACATGTGTAAGTGCTCCTTCAATGTCGTTTATGTCCTCATGTTTCAAAAAAAAGATCAAGACAAAAAGCTTTTGAAACTTTTGAATTCAGGCTTGATCTTTTGGTTTCTTTTGTTACCGTTTGAATATCTGGTTTAAATACAAGTCCGACAGCAGACGACAAACGAGGGTTACAGCTTTGAATTTTTTAAATTTTAATTTCAAGAAAACTTTTCTGCTCTTGGTTATTTTTATTTTGCCGTTGATATCGATCAACATGGAACAAAAACGCTCAACGACAGTCTGGTATGCTCAGCCGTTAAGCTTTGCTGCTGAAATGTTTCAATCCTTTTTTTCATATTTCAGTTTGGGCGTCAGAGGCACAGTGTCAGAATATGTAAATTTGATTCATATAAAATCTGAAAATACAGACCTGAAAAGCAAAATGAGTGAATTGACAACACGGCTAAAATTATTCGAAGAAAACCAAATTGAATTAGAGCGTCTTAAAAATTTGATCGATTTTCAAAAAAATACCAAAATGGATTTAATTCCAGCCCAGGTGATTGGGCGCGATTTATTACCCGATCACAAAACAATTACGATCAACAAAGGCACACACCACGGCTTAAAAAACTTGCAAGCAGTTCTAACTGTTTCTGGCGCTGTGGGTTATGTCTTTAGACCCGAAAAATTCACCAGCCATATTTTACTGATGACAGATCGCTATTCAGTTGTTGATGCACTTATACAAAAAACCAGATCTCATGGTATCGTCGAAGGCCAAGGCGAAAATAGCGGCGTATTGCAATATGTCGATCGCACAGACGACGTCAAAGCTGGCGATCTGATCGTGACTGGTGGCTTGGATAATATTTTTCCAAAAGGTTTCCCACTGGGCGTGGTTACAGATGTTGAACGAAAAACAAAAAGCGCATCCTTGATTATTCAAATACGCCCGGTCATCGAATCAGAAAAAATCGAAGAAGTCTTTATTGTACAAAATGCCGCAGGTGAAAGTTTTTTTGATAAAAATAGCACTTCGCTTTCAGATGATAAAACCTCAAATAAAAACAATGAAGATATCAAATGATGAGTTCTAAAAATTTTCGATTTATTCTGAAATATTTTTTATTTACTTTGGTGTTTATTATGTTTTGCGCTTTTCAATCCAGTTTCTGGTCAGTGCTGATTGATTTTTTACCTGCTCCGCAGTTATGGCTGATTTTTTTAATTTATATTTTTTTAAAATGGTCTGGTTATTCAACAGTATTTTATGCCTATGGTTTGGGTTTGATTTTAATTTTTTTCACAGCCATGCCTTTAAAAATGTCATGGTTGTGCCTACTGGGTCTGTACGGTTACACTTGGGTTTTTAAAACAAGAATTCATTCATCGAGTTTATTTTTATTTTCAGTTCTATGTGGCTCTGCCAGTTTGTTTTATTCAGGATTTTATATTTTTTTAAGCTATTTCTTAGAACAAAAAATGACATCATTTTCACTTTTAGAAAGACTGCTTGATGCTGGAATGACTTTTTTATCCGCTGCAATTATTTATTTATTCTTAGATTACTTAGAACATTTTTTTACAGTCAAAGAAGCGTGGTCACCAGTATCAAAAGATGTGAATGCACATTTGGGTGAATTTTAATGGGTCATATTAAGGGTCGTATTTAAATGCGCAGCGAATATATTTCAAACCCCGAAGAAGCCCGCGATTACCTCAGCCGTTATAAATTATTTTATTATTTTGTGTTTTTCACGCTGACGATTTTTGTTTTACGTTTAGTTTGGTTACAGGTCATCAGCGGACGAGAACTTCGACAATTTTCCGAAAAAAATCGTGTTAAACAAAATAAAATTGCCGCCCCACGCGGTTTAATTTTGGACCGTGATGGTCGCGCATTGGTTGAAAACTTACCTGGTTTTGAAGCCATCATCAGCCCACAGTATATTGATGACATTAAAAAAATGTCTGCTGAAATCGGTCCTGTCATTGGCTTGGATGCGGACAAAGTTGCTGACCGTATTCAAAAAAGCAAACGTGTCAATGGCCCATTCACCAACATCCGATTAAAAGATAATTTATCACGGGAAGAAGTTTTTAGGTTAAAACGACTGCGCATGGATGTTCCTGGTCTTGAAATCCGCGAATCCATCGTTCGGCATTACCCACTGAAAGAAAACGGCGCGCAAGTTTTTGGTTACGTTGGTGAAATTTCAAAAAAAGAACTCGAAAAATTAAATGCGAAATACTTAAATGACAATTTAATTTTAGAACAGGGCGATATCGTCGGCAAAAGCGGTCTGGAAGAATTTTTAGAGAAAAAAATTCGCGGCGCTGATGGACAAAGCTTTATTCAGGTCGATGCCCATGGACGCGAAACCGTGACAAAAATTCCGAATATTTACGGCGAACAAATCAAAGACCTCGAACCCATCCACGGCCACAGTGCGACACTGACCATTGATAAGGATATTCAAAATGCCGCTTACGAATCGTTTACAAAATTAAATCGAATTGGATCACTTGTCGCGATGAAACCGAACGGTGAAATTTTAGCATGGGTGAATGCGCCGTCGTTTGATCCGAATGATTTCGCTACGGAAATTTCATCAAAAACATGGGGTAAATTAATTAATGATCCGTTCAAGCCTTTAAGAAATAAAGCGATCCAAGATCATTTTTCGCCAGGCTCTACGTTTAAACCCTTTGTTGCGCTGGCAGCACTGCAAGATAAAGTCATCACCGACAAAACAGTTCTGTATGCGCCTGGTAAATTCTTTTTTGGAAATCGTTGGTACCATAATCATAATAAAAACGGTGAAGGCTACATTACAGTTTACGATGCGATCGAACGCAGTAGTAACGTTTTTATGTTTCAACTTGGCATCAAACTGGGCGTTGATAAAATGTATAATTACATCAGCCTTTTGGGTCTGGGATCAAAAACAGGAATTGAAATGGATCGCGAAGTTTCGGGTCGCTTACCAAATTCAAAATGGAAATTAGCAGCCACTGGCGAAGAATGGCAACCCGGCGAAGACTTAAGTACTGCCATCGGCCAAGGTTTTGTGACGGTGTCACCGATTCAAATGGCGATTGCTTACAACACGATTGCGACCGAAGGCAAAGTAGTAAAACCTTTTATCGTAAAAAAAGTCACTGATCACGAAGGCAAAATTTTATTTGAAAGATTTCCGACAGAAGTTCGCGACATCACTTTGCCACAACCGAATGGATATAAAATTGATCCCGAAACATTTAAAATTGTCAAAGAAGCCATGCGACGTGTGGCCAATGGTGCGCACGGCACGGCACGAGGATTGAGAATACCCGGCGTTGAAATGGCCGGAAAAACAGGAACTGCGCAGGTGATGAGTTTTTCTGCGGATCAAATTTATTCATCATGCGAAGCGCGCCCCATTCATATGCGACATCATGGCTGGTATGTCGCATGGGCCCCATGGGACAAACCCGAAATCACAGTGGCTGCATTGGCTCAGCACAGTTGTCATGGTAATCCCGGCGCTGCTCCGATTGTTCGCGATGTGATCGAAGCGTATTTTAAAAAACATCATCCAGAAATGATTGCGCAAGGTTTAAAAATTGGAATCAAACATGTTACAGAAAAACTTAAGCCTTCGGACGGAGAATAAAAATGATCGTCTCTGAACGTAATTTTTTAAATCGATTAGATATCCGATTAATTGCCTTAGTCTTTGCATTAAATGTTGCGGGATTTATTAATTTATATAGCGCTACACATGGCCCCCATTCCGAAGGCGTGGCTTCGTTATTTTTGCAACAAATTGTTTGGCTGACTGGTGGCTGGACATTATTTTTCATCATGACTTTTGTGGATTATATGTGGGTCAATCGTTTAGTTTGGGTCATTTATATTTTGAACGTGCTGGCTTTGGTTTACACAGATCTTCATGGCAAAGTCGTTCTGGGCGGTCAACGTTGGATTGATCTACATTTTTTCAGATATCAACCGTCTGAAACTATGAAGCTTGCAATTATTTTATTATTATCAAAAATATTAATTCACAAAAATCCTCAAGGCCGTGGCATGGGCATTCGTGAAATATTAATACCTGCGTTGTTGGTTCTGGTGCCCTTGGTTTTAACTGTGAAACAACCCGATCTGGGTACAGGTTTGTTGCTCGCTCTGATTGGTGGAACGCTTTTATTTTTTGTTAAAATTCAAAAAAATATTATTATTTTTTTAGTTATCGTTGGCGCCATTGCAATTCCCACAACTTGGAAATTCGTGATGAAGGATTATCAAAAAAATCGGATTTTAACTTTTATTTCTCCTGACTCTGACCCGCAAGGCAAAGGATACAATTCGATTCAATCTAAAATTGCCGTGGGTTCAGGGCAATTTTTAGGTAAAGGTTTTCAACAGGGCACACAATCTCAATTAGAATTTTTACCTGAACGCCACACCGATTTTATTTTTTCAGTGCTCTCTGAAGAATGGGGCTTCATCGGAAGCTTCGTCGTGATTTTGACTTTTGTGTTTTTATTTTTTATATGTTTTGAAATTGCCTCACGTGCCAGAGATAAAAATGGTGCGCTTTTAGTTGTGGGTGTGACCGCGTATTTATTTTGGCACATGTTCGTCAATGTCGGCATGGTGATCGGGCTTTTACCCATCGTTGGCGTACCATTACCACTGCTTAGTTACGGTGGTTCTGGAATGCTGACGACAATGTTGGGCCTAGGTATTGTGTCGTCCGTAGCTTACAGACGACATTTGTTCTAAGAGCTATTCAGTTTTTTAAATTAATCGATCATTCTAAATTTAACTCGCTTTGGTGTTGAATCTTCTCCGAAGCGTTTTTTACGATCCTCTTCATATTCAGAAAAATTTCCTGGATAAAAATAAATTTTCGAATCACCTTCGAAGGCCATCGTGTGTGTACAAACACGATCTAAAAACCAACGATCATGCGAAATTACAATTGCGCTGCCGCCGAATTCTAAAAGTGCTTCTTCAAGCGCGCGCATTGTGTTGACGTCAAGATCATTTGTTGGCTCATCCAGTAATAACAAATTTGCGCCTTCTTTCAGAATTTTTGCTAAATTCACACGGTTGCGTTCACCACCTGATAATGTGCCTACTTTTTTCTGTTGATCGCTGCCTGAAAAGTTAAACCAACTGACGTATTGTCTGGCATTTAATTCGCGTGTTCCTAATTTAATAATGTCACTTCCACCTGATAATTCTTCATACACAGATTTATTTGGATCTAAAGTTTCACGCGTCTGATCGACATAGGCAATTTTTACGGTTTGTCCGACTTTAAATACTCCACTGTCGGGCTTGTCTCGACCTGTGATCATTTGAAATAATGTCGACTTACCGACACCATTCGGACCGATCACGCCGACAATAGCCCCTTTAGGAATCGTAAAATCAACGTTGTCTAATAATATTTTTTTATCAAAACCTTTCGTCACGCCCGTCGCTTCGATCACGATATCACCCAAACGTGGACCCGCCGGAATATAAATCGACATCTCTTGTAATTTTTCCGCTGATGGTTCTTTCATTAAATTTTCGTAAGCAGAAATACGTGCTTTTGATTTTGATTGACGAGCTTTGGCACCTTGACGAATCCATTCAAGTTCTCGTTCAAGTGTTTTTGCTTTCTTAGATTGTTCTTTTTCTTCGTTAGCTAAACGTTTATCTTTTTGTTCCAGCCACGACGAATAATTTCCTTTCCAAGGAATTCCTTCACCACGATCTAATTCAAGAATCCAACCGGCAACGTTATCTAAAAAATATCGATCATGCGTGACCGCAATAACAGTTCCTGGAAATTTTGCCAGATATTGTTCAAGCCATCCAACAGATTCCGCATCCAAATGATTCGTTGGTTCATCCAATAATAAAATATCAGGGTTACTCATAATTAATCGGGCCAATGCGACACGGCGTTTTTCTCCGCCGGATAAATGTGTTGTCATCTGATCTGCATCAGGACATCGCAAAGCATCGATCACCATTTCAATTTTTTGATCGACTTCCCATCCACCAAGAGCTTCAATTTTTTCTTGAAGTTCACCTTGTTTTTCAATCATTTTATTCATTTCATCGGGATCTAAATCTGGATCAGAAAATTTATCATTGATGGCGTTATAATCTTTCATCAATTTGGGCAGATCACCCATTTGTGAAAAAATATTATCGCGCACGCTCAATGTATCATCTAATTTAGGTTCTTGTTCTAAATATCCGACCTTCATTTTTTTTGCAGGGAAAGCTTCACCTAAAAATTCGGTGTCAACGCCCGCCATAATTTTTAGCAACGTTGATTTTCCCGATCCATTCAAACCCAAAACTCCGATTTTAGCTCCGTAAAAATACGATAAATAAATATTTTTTAAGACAAAGCGATTCGGCGGATAAACTTTGGATACGCCCTTCATTGTATAAATAATTTCTTGAGACATGATTTTTTCCTTTGAAAAGTGAATAAATAAATATAGCATCATCAGACACGATGAGCAACTTTGATTCACAAAATAAGATTCCTAAACCCAGTCTTAAAAATTTAAAATGGAAATCGATTCAGACCGATTTACAAAGCGCATTGACCGAATGGTCTGGTGCTGAAAATAACGATATCCAGAAAACTCCCGAAGAAGTTCAGCTGGATAAAGTCAAAAGTATGATTGAAAATATCAAAGAAAAATTAAATCAGTTTTAATTTCTATATTCTGAATTGCAAAAAGTTAAAATATCTGTAAAATCTAAACAGCACGTTTTGAATTCTGCGTATACTGTGAATTTCTTAAAAAGACGACGTTGTTACTTTTTTTATTTTGATCTGCAGTAATTACTCCGTGGATCATTTGATTTAATTCAGTCACAGCATCTTTAAGCATCAGTGATTGAGCATTTAATTCTTCAGCAGTCGCTGAAATTTCTTCTGACGAAGCTGCATTTGACTGCGAAGCTTGATCGACTTGATTTAAGGCCGTCGTGATTTGCTGTAAACCCAAAAGCTGTACTTTGCTGCCTGTTGCAATTTGCTGATTAATATTTGAAACAGATTGCACAGCAAATTCGATTTTTTTCAAAGTTTCAACTGTTTGATTTGCAATTTGAACACCGTTCGATGTCATCGATGCATTTTCACGTATCAATGTTGAAATTTCTTTTGCCGCAACAGAACTTTTTTGAGCCAAACTTCTGACTGCATCCGCAACAACCGCAAAACCTTTACCTTGTTCACCGGCTCTTGCTGCTTCGACAGCCGCATTCAATGCTAATAAATTTGTTTGAAAAGAAATATCTTCGATCACTGAAATAATGTCTTCGATTTTTTTTGAACTTGAAGATATTTCAATCATTGAATCTTTAAGTACGATCGCTTCTTTATAGCCACTTTCTGTCGACTGCAGACTTCCCTGTGACAATGTCATCGCTTGCTCTGAGTGTTCAGAATTAATTTTCACAGTGCTTGTTAATTCTTCAATCGATGATACGGATTCTGTTAAGCATGATGATGTTTCCGTTGTTGCTGAAGACAATTGATTGCTGGTCGCCGTTAACTGATGACTGCCGGCGCTGACGTTGACACCCGAGCTGAAAATATTCTCTGCAATTTTTTCTAAAGCCGATGATAACTTGCTTACAAAGCGATAACTAAAGAAAATGAAAAATGAAATCAAAAGCAAACTCCCGAAAATCATCAATTGATTTATTTGAGCAGTTAATTCCGCTGATTTTGCAATCGCTCCAGCATTAGCTTTCAATGCATTATCACTCATCTGAATTAAAATTTTTGTAACTGGCACTCCGAAATTTTTCCCGTTACCTAACATAATTTGTTTAGCCTGAATGTCAGAATCAGTTGTATTTTTTTGTAAAAGTAAAACTGATTTTTCAGTCAATTTATTAATTTCAGAAAGCAAAGTCCCAGCATCAGCTAGAAGCTGTTTATTTTTAGGCAATAGCTGCAAAGTTTGTAAATGATCATAGTTTGATTTTATTTTGGCAGAAAATTGATTTAGCAAATCAATTGAATCTTGTCGACCTTGAGGATCACCGCTTCGAGCAAAAGACAACCATGCGAAACGATATAAACCATTAACGTTTGAAACCAGCTGTTCAATTTCAATACTGATCGGCATCCGCTGCTGAGTCATTGTATCAATTTCTTTTTCAAGCCGATGAATACTCAATAAACTCGTTAGCAAAACAACCAATAAAAAGGCACACGCTGTGCTTGCTTGTAAAATTAATTTTGCCTTTAAGCTTTTGAAATTCATTTTGACCGCCTTAAAAAGTATTTAGCAATTTTCAATTAAAAATTTTCTACTTTTTTAATGTCGGCATTTTGTGGCTCGGGCCCCAGATCCAATGATGCTTTTTTGTTCTTGTATTTTGGCATAGAAACAACGTTGGATTTCGGTTTCACTGCTGGTTTTACAAACTGTGCTGCAATTGGAACAGGTGCACTACCTGCTCCAAAAATAAATTCAGTCAATTCACCAACAACATGATTCATGTTATCTGATTGATGATTGGCCTCACTCGCTGATCTTGAAACTTCTTCAGCTGTTGATGCATTTTCTTGTGAAGCCGAATCCAATTGAATCATAGCCTGATTGATTTGTTTTAAACCAGTTGTTTGCTCAGCGCTGGCTTGAGCAATTTGCCCAGACAATTGGGTCACATTTTTAACATGCTCAAAAATATTTTTTAAAGATTGATTACAATCATTTGCTAAAACACTGCCTTTTTCGATTTTATCAACACTGTCTTTAATCATTTGATTAATTTCTTTTGCCGAAGCTGAACTTCTTTGTGCTAACGACCTGACCGCATCAGCAACAACAGCAAAGCCCTTACCTTGTTCTCCGGCACGCGCAGCTTCAACCGCCGCATTTAAAGCCAATAAATTTGTTTGAAATGAAATATCATCAATTACGTTCACGATGTCTTCCATTTTTTTAGAATCATTTTTAATTGTTAACATGGCCGCTGATAAATCACGAATATTTTTATCACCAGTTTCGGCGGCAATTTGAGCTTGCTCAGAAATTTGAAAAGCTTTTTTTGAATTTTCAGTATTTAAACTGATCATACTTGATAACTCTTCCAACGAAGCTACTGTTTCTTCTAAAGAAGCGGCGGCTTCTGTTGCACTTGATGACAGCTGCACATTTGACGCTGATAAGTTTTCAGAAATTGACTTTACTAAATTTGACGATTGATCTAACTCCGCAGTGTATTTCTTCAAATTCAATGTAAGTCTTCGAACCGTATAATATCCGACGCCTAAACCTAATGAAAAAACTCCGATGGCTGCAAATAAAAATATATTCAATACACCACTCGCATTTTCAGATTCGGTTGCTGTTTCTTTTTCGATCGACTTTCCTAAAACATCCAATTTTGCCTCAAGCGTCTTAAACGATTCTTCAAATTTTTGAACTTCAGTAACCAAACCCTGTTGATTTTTATTAACCAGTTTTTGAATCAAAGTATTTGAACTGGTGATATAATTTTCAACATCTACATTTGACGAAGTCACATATTCTTTTGTTTTTGCAGACAACGGACTTTTTGCAATAATCTCCATATTAGCTTTAATTTTTTTCTCGGCCTCTTTATTGTCATTCAAAGATGATTCTAATTGTGGCCAGTTCGCTTGACTGAAATAAAATAATGCGCCGTAAACATTACTACGAATATTATCATGCATCATGTCTGTATTTGCCATAGCATCTGCAACGGGCATATTTACAGTTGTTACAGTATCCAGCTTGCCAAATAAATATTTAGCTTCAAAATAGCCAAATGTGCCTAAACATAAAATTGCTACACACATGAAACCGATCGTCATCCAAATTTGTTTTGTTAAGTTCATTTTATTCATAATTAAGCTGCCTTTTCTGTAGTTTGTAATTCGTTGATTGTTGAAATTGAATCGTAGAGTTTATTTGTATTTAATAAAAATGTAATTTTTTCTTTGATCTTTAAAATCTGTTCAATGTAATTCACAGATTGTGCACTGACTGAATCTGATGCGACAGATTCGAATTCACCAGAAGTTAACTCGATCACATCACAAACTGCATCGACGATGCACCCTAACCGACCCGCCTCTGTTTCAATAAAAATGCTGCATGATTCACGATTTTCAGTGGCTTTTGAAAAGTTAAACAAACTTCGCAAATCAATCACTGGTATAATTTGACCACGTAAATTAATCACACCCATCATATGCGGGGGCGCCAGTGGAATTTCAGTAATATGACTTTTCTGATCAATACTGACAACACTCATAACATCGAAACAGTACGTCTCTGCATTGATTTTAAAAGTTAAAACTTTTTTCATTGAGTCTCCTTATAATATATGTTTACAAATTTCATAAACATGTATTTTTGTGTTTATAAAAAATATTTTTAATTAGTTATTTGTTGATCGGCAAAATTTTAAATTTAATAAAGTCTAGTTTTGCAATCCGTTTTGTATTTGTTTACTGGCAGACTTAAGTCCGTAGCCCTGCTCTCAATTAAAAACATGGTCAAACAAAAACTGGCCTTATCCTCTACACAAAAAAATCCGAAATAAATTCTATGAATGATGCATTTTACAAAGAACTCCAAGAAGATTTTTTACGTGAATCACTTTCGCTCATCGAAAGATTTGAATCCGTACTTTTAAATAACACAAGCTATTCGAAAGATTTAGTCGACGAATTGTTTCGAATAGCTCATTCAATAAAGGGCGGAGCCGCCGCTGTCGGATTAACGGAAATTTCAAAATTCACCCATCAATTCGAAGATTATTTATCACAATTCAGAACGAATCCATTATTGATCAATAATTCCGTAATGACTTTACTTCTTGAATTCAGTGATCTGTTAAGAAACGAATTTTTAGCCAAAGTGGCAGGCCTTGATAATGATTGGCAACCAGAGCCTCTGTTAAAAAAAATATTGCAAATGAATGCAACTGAATTTTCAGAATCTAAAAACTCTAAAAATTTAGCTGATGTTATTTCATTATCGGACTTAAAATTAACAACACAAGATTCACAAGTTAAAGGCGCTGAACAAAAAAGTAAAAAGCTTTCTGAACAAGTCAAAGTTGATTTAATCCGCTTGGAATCTATTTTTGACACCATCGGCGAAGTCGTTATTTTTAAAAATCAAATCAAAGGACTGCTGAAAAAATCTGATCAAAATTCTGATGCAAATAGTGTTTTTGATCAAATGGAACTGGTCATTAAAGATTTATATGACAAAGCACTGGGTTTAAGAATGACAACGTTACAACCCTTATTTCAAAGAATGCAAAGAACACTGCGCGATTTATCAGTACAGTTAGACAAAGATATTCAAGTTAAAGTTTCTGGCGAAGAAACCGAAATTGATCGAAATTTATTTGAGCAATTACCCGACCCATTGATACATTTGATCCGAAATGCAATCGATCACGGAATCGAAAATAAATCTGAACGACAGGCCAGCGGAAAATCCACAACTGCAACAATTCAAATTAATTCATATTACGAATCAGGACAAGTCATTATCGAAATCAAAGATGATGGTCGCGGCATCGATCAGACAAAAGTTTTTGACAAAGCTGTTCAAAAAAATTTAATCCCTGCCAGTTCAAAAATAACTGATTACACTCCCGAACAAATTAATAATTTTATATTTTTACCAGGATTTTCAACAGCTGCAGCTATCAGCGATTTATCAGGTCGCGGTGTTGGTCTGGATGTTGTCCGAACTACAATTGAAAAATTTCATGGCCAAATACAAATCACCAGTCAAAAAGACAAAGGCAGCTGTTTTAAACTTTGCTTACCTCTGACAACTTCACTGATTGACGGGATTACATTCCAGACGGAAAATTTAAAATTTATAGTTCCAAATAATTCAATTATATCAATTGATACTTTAAAACCAGAGCACATGAGCCACTCTGGCGATCACGAATCCTATGCGAATTGCTTCGATAAACCCTATTTGTGTATCGATGTTTCAAAATATTTTAACAAAACTGCACCATCGAATTCAAAAGATAAAATATGTGTTCGCAGTCTTGTGAATAATCAAATCATTTGTTTCTTGTTCGACCAGATATTAGGTCAATGTCAGGTTGTCGTAAAACCATTACCAAGCGGAAACCAAAGCCCAGACTACATTGGCAGCGCAATTAACGATGATGGCCATGTGCAACTGATTTTAGACCTTACATCTGTAGCTAAAAAGTATCTTACAGCTGAAAAACCTGAACAAAAAAGTCAAACCGCAGCATGAGTTCTGCTTTAAAAAAATTCATTTTTTATGAGCTCTCGGAACTGCAAGATCAGGATTTTCAATATTTTGCCGATTTAACTTTTTCATTATCTGGAATACATCTTATTCCCAACGAAAAAAATTATTCATTAGTACAAAACCGAATGCTTAAATTAATCAGAAAATACGGTCTGAATGATTATTCACATTTGGCTGATTTTTTTAAAAAAGAAATCTTAAAAGTAAATATCAAAAATGATTTCATTAGTGCAATGACAACCAATAAAACTGATTTTTTTCGTGAAGAAATTCATTTTGATATTTTGCTGACTGAAGTCAAAAAAGCTTTAAACACCAGAATGGAAGCTTGCGTTTGGTCTTCCGCGTGCAGTATCGGCGCCGAGCCTTATACAATGGCTATTCATCTTAAAGAAAACCTTTCTTCAACAGAATTTGATCGTGTGAAAATTTTAGCAACAGATATTGATCAAACGTGTCTAAAATCTGCAACTGATGGCTTTTTTAATGAACAACAAATGTTTGGCTTAAATGACTACTATAAAAATAAATACTTTAACGAAATTGCCGGCATCTATGAAATAAATTCAGATATAAAAAACAAAGTTCATTTTGCACCGTTGAATTTATTCAGTCATCCTTATTCAATTTCAAAAAATTTTGATGTTATTTTTTGTCGCAATGTACTTATATATTTTACACCAACTGACCGTGAAACAATTTGTCGAAATTTATCAAAATATTTGCAACCCACAGGCAATCTTATTTTGGGCTTATCCGAAACAGGCAGTATACAAATACCCGAATTAAAATTACTCGTAAATGCAACGTACAAAAAGGTGACTTAATGAATTCAAAAAAAAATATTCTTATTGTTGACGACTCTAAAGTAATTCAGAAACTGCTTTTTACTATTTTAAACAAAGAACCTGATTTTGAAATTGTTGGCATCTGCAGTGACCCTTTTGAAGCCAAAGATTATATTGCAAATGGTAATGTTGATTGCGTTATTTTAGATCTTGAGATGCCTAAGATGGATGGTCTGACATTTCTAAAAAAATTAATGCAAACGAATCCTGTTAAAACCATAATTTTATCCGCAGCCATTGATTCTAATCCTACATTAGCCGCACGATTAATGGACGCCGGAGCACATGCTGTATTTTCTAAACCAAACGGATTCCAAGATTCAACATTTGATCAATTAAAAAAATCGATCCGCGAAAATAGTATTGCAAATCTGACAAATGAAAATATGTCAAAAAATTTAAAAAGTCCTAATCACATCATATTAATCGCAGCATCCACAGGTGGCACCGAAGGTGTTAAAAAAATACTGGGTCATTTGCAACTGAATGATGGCGTTGCTGTAATCGTTGTCCAACATATGGCTGCGCAATTTACAAAAACATTTGCTGATTCATTAAATAAACAATCTGAATATTTAGTCAAAGAAATCGCCAGCGGTGAAACAATTTATGGCGGCATGGCCTATGTTGCACCTGGAAATTTCCATACCGACGTCAAATTTAAAAATTTAAATCATTACATGTTTGAAACAAATCAAAATCCGCACATGCACAGTGTGCGACCGGCAGCTGATATCACATTTTTAAATTATCCGGAATTTAACGCAAAAAACACAACTGTTATTGTTTTAAGTGGTATGGGGAAGGACGGCGCTGAAGGTCTGGCGCATCTTAAAAAATTGGGTGCAGAAACCATCGCCGAAGCCGAATCAACATGCGTTGTGTTTGGAATGCCCAAAGCAGCAATTCAAACTGGTTGTGTCGATCATGTTTTGCCTATTGATGATATTTGTTTGTTTTTAAACAACAAATTAAACAAGCATAAATCCGCAGCCGCTTAATATTATATTTTTTTATATTCTGAAACCGATTGAATTTTCATTTCGAATGCATGCAACCCCGTTTGAAATTCTTCGCTCAACAAATCGTTCACTTTGCGTTGACGATCAATACGTGATAAATTTTCAAACTGCTCAGATACTATTGTTAATTTATAATGCGTTTCACCAGTAAAACCTGCTGAACCTAAATGTTCAACATGGCTTGCGTGTTTATGGCTGTCATTTTTTAAATCGATAAATGTCGGTTTTAAATTTTGCAATAATTGTAAAATACGTTGTTCACGGTTCATGATTTTTTTAACAATTGATTCAGTTTATTTTTTGCGATTTCACTGCCCATTTTAGCAATCGCAAAAACGCCTTTTTCTTCTAATTTTTTTTCAACGTTTTTTGCTGTTTCCAAAGTTTTAACTGCAGCAATTTCTGCAATGGGATTGGATAAACCTAAATTTTCAAATTTTTCGTTGTTTTTCCATTGGTTCACAGCGTTTTCTGCAACCTCGAAGGCCTTGGGAACTTTATCACGAATAATGTCACTGAACGGAAATACTATTTTAACTTTTTCATCAGACATGTTAACCTCTTTGTAATAATTATGATTCAAATTTTAGCCGAAAACAATTTTTTTTATGTGATCAATAAACCTGTCGGCTTCTCTGTGCATAACGAATCCCCTAGCGTTGCAGAATATTTAAAAACTGTGAAAAAAGCAGAACATTTCGTTAACCGCCTAGACCTTGAAACCAGTGGTCTAATGGTCATTGCCCAAAAACCTGAATATCACGAACCTTTAAGCCAAGCTTTAAATCAGGGAACAAAAACGTACCGTGCACTGCTGCGTAGAGCGCTTAAAAACGAAACCGAAACATGGACCAAACCATTGACTGATGTTGCCGAAGGCCGAAAAAATCCCGAAGGTCTAACAAAAAACAGAATTCCCTGTTCGACAGAAATAACTGTGATTCAAAAAAATAAATTCTTAACCGAAGTTGATGCCATCATACGTACAGGACGCCAACATCAAATTCGAAAACATGCAGCCTTAGCACGTCACCCTGTCGTTGGTGATAAACGCTATAACGAATCTGCTTATAATGAAAAAATATTTGCGATGTACAACGTAAAACGCATGTTTTTGCACGCACGAAAACTAGAGTTTCAATTCGATAAAGAACATTATATCTTTGAATCCGCTGATTTTTCATTAGATCATTTTTTTAAAACTTGATACGATTTTCTTATGCAAATTGTGCCATTTACCGCCGACCTGATTGAAAGTGTCAAAAAATTTACTGATGAAAATATTGGAATTAATTATTATTCAATCGCTGAAATGACGGCTAACCAAAAAAAATCAATCACAATAAATAATAAAATTACATCGTTTGTGCTCATCGGCGAAAAAAATAAAATTTTAGGTCTGCGCTTGGCCTATCCTCCCGGTAACTGGGCCCATGGTAAAGGCTCAAAACTACATCCTGAATTATGGCCCTTCAAACTATCTGAAGCTGCTTATTTTCAAAGTTTGTTTGTATCCGTCGAAGCTCAAGGCCAAGGTTTTGGCCCCCTACTGTCTGAAAAATCCATCGAAATTTTTAAACAATTAAACACCAAAGGTATCGTGACTCACTGCTGGAAAGAATCACCAAATAATTCATCAATGAAATACCTTGAAAAAATAAATTTTAAAACCGTGATCGAACATCCGGATTATTGGATTGATGTTGATTACACATGTACCCGCGATGGCTTCCCCTGCCGTTGCACAGCGCTAGAAATGATTAAAATTTTATGACTATATCCTATTGGCAGCAGAATTTAAGTCAAGCACCACAGTTATCAAATTCAAAGAGCTTTGATGTATGTATCATCGGCGCTGGTATTGCTGGATTATCGACAGCGTATTGGCTAGAAAAAAATAACCCCAATTTAAAAATTGCCATCATTGATCAATTTTTTTTAGGTGCCGGTGCTTCTGGCCGAAATGCAGGTTTTATCACATGTGGATCTGCTGAACATTTTCAAAAATTGATAACTGCTTTTGGTATCAATAAAGCCACTGAAATTTGGCAATTTTCAGAAAAAAATCGCGAATTGTTAATCCAAGAAATTATAAAGGATGACTTTGATTCGGTGGATTTTAAACAAACAGGATCATGCACTGTAGCTGCCACTGCTGATGATTGGCAGCGCTACCAAAATTTATCACTGACGATGCACACTGTGGGAATTGATACAGAACTGGTTGATGAAAAATATTTAGAACATCACTACGGTGTGAATGGTTTTTCAGGTGCAATTCAATATAAACACGACGGCGTTATTCATCCCATTAAGTTACTGGAAAAAATAAAATCAAAACTGAAATCGACAACTTTTATTTTTGGCGAAAAAATTATCAATATCGAATCAAATTCAGTTTGCAAAATCACAACAACTCAAATACAGATTCAGTGTCAAAAAATATTCAGCTGTCTGAATGGTTTTACTTCTGAATTGCTTTTGGAATATAAAAATTTAATTAAACCACAACGTGGACAGATTATTTTAACTGAACCATTGCCTTTATTTGTAAAGGGGCCCTGTTATTTGACGAAGCATTTGTGCTATTTTAGGCAACTACACACCGGAGAACTGCTGGTTGGCGGGTTCAGAAATTTTGATATTGAAAATGAAAATACAGCGACAGATCAGATCACTGAAAAAATTCAAAATGCATTAACAGATTTTACACAAAATTATTTCAAAAATACCAAAAATATAAAAATCAGAAATCGCTGGAGTGGCATCATGGGATTTACGCCGGATGGCCAACTGATTTTAGGCGAACATCCCACACGTAAAAATATTTTTCTGATGGGTGGATGTTCAGGCCACGGTATGGGATTAAGCTTTCACGCCGCAAAGGTCCTCGTTGAAAGTTCCGAAAATATAAAAGCTGGAACACATGATGTCCCTGCTCATTTTAAAATTGATCGGTTTAAAATTTAAATTTTACTACTGACCCAATTTGTCAAACGTCTAATATTAAGACACTTTTTTATTTTATAACGATCGAATTCGATTCAAAATGGAACGTTTTATGCATTTCCGATTTTAGTCATATGAGGAACGTTATTTTCTTAACTTTACTACTGCTTTTTTCGCGATTGGGATTTTCTCAATTAAATTCTGTGCCTGTGCAAAAAACCGAAACTCAGAAAATTGAAGACCGCATTAAAACTGATTTTTATAAAAAATATTACTATTTAAAACCCAGTCCCACAGTTTTAATTCAAATCATCAAAGATTCAGAATTTGAAAAATTGTCACCTACAACAAAAGATGATTTCCTGCATAATCTATCTGATGAATATCGCGGTTTTTTACAGAATAAATTTCCGTTGTTGAATTCAATTTTTATATCAAAACTAGATAAATTTGTTTATCATTTTTTATTAAAAGGACTTGGTTATAATTACAAACACTTGAGCGATATCAGCGTTTCGGTGAATTCAAACCAAAAACAGATGTCGATCTATCGCTTGTCAATAGATCCTATTGACAGCCAAAATGAAAAAGTTTTAGCACGATACAATTTCGGTTTTAATTTGGAATTAATAGAAATATTATCGTTAAATCAAATTTCTAATAGCTTAACAAAAAATATAAACTGGAAAAGTAATTCAACTGAAATGGCAGCCCAAATTAATTTTAAGCGGCGCAATCAAAAAATGTTAAATATTCAAAAAAATACATCACCCGATTATGCGAAAATGCTTTCTGACAAGGTCTACAAAGGCGTTGTTTTGATTGGCAGCAATATGACAACGCTAACGTCGATAGCCGCAGGCAACTATATTTTATTTTACAAAAATCAGGGCTTTGAATTCAATACATATTTACAAAATGTAAACACGTCCGATTATTTAAAAAATAATATGTACGGCGCAGAACCGATGGATTTCTTAGCCAAAGAAGCCCACAGCGATGGTGACGAAAAAAATATTTTCCGCATTAGTTTAGTTTCAAATGTTTTTCGCGCTGAAAAAATAAATAGCGATGGGATCAAAGAAGTTATTGAAATATTAGTTCCGCAAATAAACACGGGTTCAGATCAATTAACAACTCGATTAATTTCTAATAATGAATTCTCTGATTGGATGAAAATACGGCTAGAAAGAAGCGGAACTGAATTAATTTATTTAAATGGTTCTTGCTGGAGCTACACAAAAGCAATGTTTGAATCCGCAGCTGTCAATTCGCCTTTATTTGTGAACATCGCCGCAAAAACAGTGTCACTCATATTTAATTCCAAACATCAGAATGGCACATTCTATGTTTTTGACGGATTACAAAAAAGATTATCTTATGCTGCAATTAGAAAAAATTTAATGACGTTTGCTGACTATAAAGATAGAAAAAAAGATTACTATGTGTTGCCAGATGAAGACAATTATATCCGTGACTTCAACAACTCGGCACTAAATCAGTTCGATTTTGAAATCAAATTGCAGCGCAAATTCAACGGCCAATTTCTAAATTATTCGATAGAAACAGACAATTTTAACCTCTTTTAGTAGGTTTATTTTACAAAATACATTACTGGTGGGCAATTTATTTGATTGAGCCCATTTGGTATGAAATGAATCCCCTATGAAAACAGTTTTAACTCTATTTATTATGACTCTTATAGTTCAACCAACCTTTTCGCGAATAAACACTGCCGAAGGCCTTCGCTTTAACAATGACGAAATCATCAACGGCGTCGATGGTGATATGAACGGTACCGGCCCACACATGGTCTTTATTTCGTTGGTTTTTCCTGATAATGCCAGCGGACCAACTGGATATTACCGCAGAAACTGCAGCGCCAGTATTATTGCACCGCATATTCTGTTAACTGCGGCTCATTGTTTTGGTTTAGACAAATCTGAAATTCAAAAAATTGAAAGCGCTGAAATTTATTTTACTTTAGACATAAATAAAATAAAACCTATCCCATTCATAACTCGAAAATTTAAGACACATGAAAATTTTAATGAAACAAAGGCAATCTATAAATCTGATATCGGCTATTTGGATAACGATATTGCTCTCATATATTTTGTAGACAAATTGCCCAAAGGCTACGTACCTGTCGATTATCAAAAAGATGACGATTCATTTTTGCTAGGACAAACTTTCAGAGCGGCAGGATACGGCATGCAGTACGATCACAATGATGTCCGAACAAATTTATCCAGTTCAATCGGTAAATTAATGTCGACAAAACTAAAATTTGACGACAACTTTCCAGATCAACAAATTTTTAAAACTCACATATCTGCATCGCAAACAACAACTGCCATTTGCCAAGGTGATTCCGGCGGTGCTGCTCTGATCAAAAATCCAGACGGAAAATTCAAACTCGTTGGTATCAACTCAAGCTCTGGCTCGTCTGAACTGTGCATGACTGGCAAAAGTAATTTTACACGTGTCGCTTTATTCAAAGATTGGATCTCCGCAACAATTGCAGAATTATCTAGATAGAACCTAAGTTCGTTGACCATCACAACTGTTAAGCCCTAATTGTCACCGAAAGACATTTGTCTCGTTCTGATATACCCCTCGACACTGTATCAGATTACAACTGACACAACATTTGCATTTAATTCTTTGAATCAAAATATAGATTTAAAAAGGATTAACTATGAAAAAAAATATCACTGCATTTTCTATGGTCATGTTAACAGCGGCATCAGTTTGGGCACAGTCTGGACCAAACACGGCTATGTCTGCTGAAGAAAGCATATCATCAAAAGTGTTAGGAAAAGTCCTCGCCAGCATTGATTATTCAAAAACCACATTTAATTTAAATTTATTCGAGGGAGCATTTAGCTCAGATGAAAAAAATAAATCGAGTCTTGATATTCAAAATTTAAATGCACAGCTCGATTTAAAATTCAAAGATAATGTCACATTTACAGCCGAAGAGTTTGTAAAAAATATGCCCAAGGACCCACGTGCAAAAGTCTGGATTCCAAATATAAATTTGAACTTAAAAGATTATCGTATTAAATCTTCAGTCGCTACAGAACCCACAATATCAAAAAATGAAAAAGTTTTTAATATTAAAATTAATTTTCAAAAAAATACAGGAACAGTTGGTGCCAATAACTATTTAAAAATTCAAGTTGGGAATGAACTGAATCAAAACTTAATCAATATGAATTTGATAGCAGTGAATGTGAATGTAACAACAACATTAAATTCGTCTGAATTACTGGTCAACGGAGCCTGCTCAATAGATAAAATTATGGAACAGTCGAAGCAACATGTCGATGAATGTTCATTCAAAGGCAGCGTGAATCCCACGTCTGGAAAATATAATCTGAAGGTCAAGTTTTCGGACAAAAAAACAAATTCTTTACAATAAAAATAATGAAAAAAAAATTAAAACATCATTTTATGGGTTTATTTTTAACGATCGGTCTCGCACTGCCGATGTCTGCGCAAATTAAATCCGAACTAAAAATCGAACAATGGCCAGAGGCTTATTTAAATCAAATTGAAGCTGAAGCAACTTTAACCAGTGAAGGTCAAAAATATTCAGGCGTTGTTGAAGGTTTTTATCGCCCCGCTAAAGACGAACAATTTTCAATTTTACCGACGGCCATAGCCGCTGTTGAATTAAAACGAAATTCACATTTAATTTATGTGTGTGCTGAAATTGATGAAACAAGTGCGTTCAAAGTTGAAATTTATTTTTTAGGTAAAACAACAACAACACAGAACAACAATGTCGAAGTTAAAAGTTTTGTCGAAAATTTGCTTTCAAAAGATGAAATAACAATTATTCCACTGCAACTCTCAATTTTAAATTTAGGTCTTAATGGCAAGCCAAATACTATTAAAAATATAATCAAAGTTTTTATATTGCCTTACTATCTTCAGGCAAAAATTTTCTCTGGTTTTGCAAATATTTTTTCAACAATCACGGGTTTAAATGTTGAACGCGTGATCCTGACAGATAAATACTTACAAATCGCAGGCGGCATTGACTTGGATCATCCAGACCAACCGCGTTTTTCAAAAAGTATTCAATTAGATTCACCAGACGCAAAAGTGCTGACTGATATTAATT
>CANBND010000003.1 GCA_947370945.1 Pseudobdellovibrionaceae bacterium
ACACAGCCTGACATTTTTTTGTCATTTTAAAAAAACAATAGCGCTAAATTGTCTATATTCAATTTAACAAGCACGCAATTTGAAGTTATCACTGTATGACTAAAACACTATGTCTCATTTTGATATTATTCACTCAGGCTGTATTTGCGAATAAAAAAACTGTTTGCTCAATGACAATCAATTCAAATCACGAAATTGAATTGTTTAAAAAACATTTGCCAGCAACCGATTGGAATTTTATCGAACTGGTACCTGGCCCAGCTGAAACTGAAAATCAAAATTGGTTTGCAGAATCGTGTCAGAAAAAAATTGAATGTGATATTTTAGTGATTTCGGGCCATTTTGGTGGAGCATTCTTTGGCGCCAGCAAGTACAAATTGCCGATTCAAGATCTTGAAACAAAATCATGTGATGAAAATTGTTCTGGCATCTTACATCAACCCAAAGAAGTTTTTTTGTTCGGATGTAATACTTTGGCCACCAAACAAAAGGACCACAGGTCACCCGAAGAATATTTGCAAATTTTAATTGCCGATGGGTTTTCAGCCACACAAGCCAGCCAAATTGTCAGCTTCAGATACAGTGGCTTTGGCGATTCATTTCAAAGCCGAATGTCGCAGGTATTTGCGAAAACTCCGAATGTGTATGGGTTTTCTTCGGTCGGTCCAGCGGGAAACACCGTCGAGCCACTATTAAATAATTATCTGCTTTCAAGTCAAAATGAATATAAAAATTTTGAGCTTACGAAATCAAATCCACAAAAAAATACGAAATTATTTTCAAGCCTGAAAGAAACCAGCTTGACTCAGACAAAAGGTGCCATCCTGAATTTAAAAACAGCCGAAGAAAAGCCATATTGTTATTTAAAAAGTTCACGTGTGAATCATTTATCTAAATTACGTTATATCGAAAAGTTATTTAAAGAAAATAAAGCGATGGGATTGCTGGACCACATTCAGACTTATTTGCACCCCGTTATTGCTGATTTAAAATCTTTGTCTGCAGAAGAATTGGCGGTTTTAAAATCGCTGTCGACAAATTTAAAAATCAAATCCGATTTGTTGAATTTAATGCAATTACAAGGCGATGTTTACATTCCATTAAAAGCCAACGTTATACAAACGCTGAATGATTTACAATTTATTAATGACGATTATGCAACGTCATCGTTTCAAAAATTACTGGACCTAAATAAAGTTTTTTCAGATCAGAAAAAAGATATGCTCTGTTCATCACAGCTGACTTTGAATTTGCCGGCAAAAGCTGTACCCGCAGCACGTTGGAACGAAATGAATTTTTTAGTTTCGTTGATGTGTTTAAAACCCAAAGACATCACGATTCAAAATAAATTTGCAGAAATTATGCTAACGCATTCAGATCCTGTTATGCGTGGCACGGCGGTTTGGTTTTTTAATAGTATTCAAGCCCACGATGAATTGATTTTACAAAAAATTTCAGATGTTTTTAAAAATGACGTGGACGAAAATGTCAGATCAAGTGCTCGTTTAGTTTTAAAGGCCTTAAAAAAATAATTGAAAATAAAATAGATTTACCCCAGTTTGAATCCTTCAAACCAGGGTAAAAATCGGATTATAAAATGTAGTACGTGTTTAAAGAAACAATTATCCTGGAAGCAACTTCAGGGCTAATTGTTGTTGTGTGTTTGCTTGACCCAAAACTGCTGTTGCAGCTTGCATCAAAATATTTGTTTTCGCCAATGTTGTTGATTCTGCTGCAACATCCGTATCACGAATTCGTGAATTGGCTGCCGATAAATTTTCATCAGAGATCATCAAATTTGACGAAGCGGATTGCAATCGACTTTGGAACGCACCGATGTTGGCGCGCATTCCACTGACGTTGTTAATCGCATCATCAACAAAAGCCAGACTGCTTTGTGCAGAAAGTTTATCTGAAACTGATAATTCAGTTAATCCTAAACCTTCAAGTGTTGAATTTGTAGCCGTCGAATCAAAACTGATTCGATCGTTAAATTGATCATTTTTAACACCGACTTGGATATCAAAAAGTCCGCCGACACCATTAATTAACGGAACACCGTTAAATTCTGTCGTCTGAGAAACTCGCTCGATTTCTTCTTTGAGCTGTTGATATTCCACATCAGTATAGCCTCGTTCGCGATCACCGATTGTATCCGATGACGCTTGAATTGCTAGTTCACGTAAACGTGTCAGCATATTCGAGACTTCGTTCAGACCACCTTCGGCGATTTGCACCAAAGATATTCCATCGTTCGCATTTCTGTTTGCTTGTCTGAAGCCGCGAATATTCGCTTTCATACCTTCAGAGATCGCCAGACCTGCTGCATCGTCAGATGCATTGTTAATTCTATAACCCGAGGCTAATCGTGCCATCGTGGTCCCTTGTTGATTACTCAAAGAATACAGATTCTTATGAGCGTTCAGAGCAGATACGTTTGTTGCTATACGTAATCCCATTTTATCCTCCTTGTTTGTTCATCATCCTTGACGATAACCTTTCCTTGGTTGCAATCAGAATCCATCCCGACTATTTTAAAAAATATAAAATCTCTATTAAAAAAATTTACTAAAGTATAAATATTAAATAAGTTCTTCATCTTAACCCTGCCTCATTAACTGCATGGCTAATTGACCCTGCTGATTTGACTGAGCTAGAACCGCAGTTCCCGCTTGCATCAAAATATTTTGCTTGGCCATATTTGTACTTTCTTCAGCGACGTCTGCATCACGAATTCTTGAATTTGCCATCGCGTTGTTTTCAACACTTTGCTGTAAATTTTCAACTGTCGAACTTAAGCGTGATTGAACTGAACCAAAATTTGATCGCAATGCAGCCACATGTTGAATCGCTGAATCAACCATCGCTAAAGATTCTTGCGCTGAAAATTTATCATTCACATTCGCTTGATCTAAACCCAACGTTTGCGTTCTGATATCTGACGCTGTTCCATCAAAAGAAATTCTGTCCGCCAGCGGAGAATTTTTTGTATTAATTTGAAAATCAATATTATCTGCTGTGCCTGATAATAAATTTGTTCCGTTAAATTCTGTTGTTGCTGCGATACGATCCACTTCACTTAATAATTGTGAATATTCAACGCCAACCAATTTTCTTTCACGATCACTAATCGTATCTGATGCCGATTGAATTCCTAATTCACGTAAACGAATTAAAATATTAGATACCTCATTCAAACCGCCTTCTGCGATTTGAATTAATGAAATGCCATCTTGTGCATTTCTGTCAGATTGTTTCAAACCACGAAGTCGTGCTTTGAGTCCTTCAGAAATAGCCAAACCAGCAGCGTCATCTGACGACTTGTTGATTTTACTTCCTGAAGATAATCTGTTCATTGCCATGTCTAACTTTCCTTTATTTCCTGAAAGTGTATTCAATGTATTCATCGAAGCCACATTCGCGTTAATTCTTAAGCCCATTTGTTTCCTCCTTGAAACTTTGAGAATCCGATTTTTATTTTGTGTCTCGCTTTTAAACGTCTCACTCGTAAAATTCTTTTTCTCACTCTGAGAATCCATCCATGAATTCCCAAAAAACGTAAAACTCTTGTACACTTTTTCGGCTCATCTTGAGAAAACTTGAGGGCATTGTTTCAAATAGATTCAAATTTGGCCCTAAGTACTGCTTTACTTTGATTCAGGACCTTAGTATTTTGTGTCTCATGGAAATCAGAGATCCCATCCACGGTTCGATAAACTTGACTGACGGCGAGGTCGCCATCATTGAATCGGTCGAGTTTCAACGTCTGCGCGAAATTAAACAGCTTGGCTTTGCCGAATTCAGCTTCCCCGGAGCAACTCACAATCGTTTTTTACATTCGATTGGCGTTAGTCACGTTGCCGGACTGGTCTTTGATAGTGTTTTTCGAGCGTTCCCGTTTAAAAAATCACAAAATAAAAATCGCTTCCGCCAACTTGTTAAATTGGCAGCTCTTCTGCACGACATTGGTCACGGACCCTTAAGCCACACAACAGAACTTGTGATGCCGCAACTGAAAAAATTAAATATTAAACTTTATAACGATCAAAAAATTTCTCAAGACAGACAAGCCAATCACGAAGATTACACGATCAAATTCGTGACTGATTCCGAGATCTCGAAAATAATTCAGAAATACTTCCCCGATATCACGGCCGAGCACGTCGCATGTTTGATTGATAAAGATTTAAAGTGTGATGAATTTATTTTTCTGGATGGAGTCATTAATTTCAGACCGCTGTTATCACAAATTGTTAGCTCTGAATTAGATGCTGACCGCATGGATTATTTAGAACGTGATTCGTACTTCTGCGGAATCAATTACGGAAAAATTGATCGTGATTGGTTAATTCAAAATTTAACCTTGCACATTAAAAATAGCACGGCCTATCTGGCACTGAATCGCAGGGCATTGTATGCCTTTGATGATTTTTTAATTTCACGTCACCATATGCATTTGATGGTTTATTTTCATCACAAGAGCATTATTTACGAAGAAATGCTGAACAGATATTTAACTTCGCCGGATTGCAAATTCTTTTTACCTGCGGATTCAAACGAATATATTTCATATACAGATTACAAACTGTACGAACATCTGGATACAGTTGATAATCAATGGGCCCAGCGTATTGCAACTCGAAAACCCTATCGCGTGGCGATTGAATTACATAACCAAGAACAAATTCGTACTGAAAATGTACAAGCCCTTTTAGAAAAAAAAGGGATCGATACAATTTGGGCCAGTTCAAATGTCCGACTTTCAAAATATCATCAAACTGTTCAAGACATTTCAGAGAATCCAAATCAAATTTATGTCATTGATCAATATGACAAATGGGATACGCCATCACCGATTGGTAACGCCACACAAATTTTCAGTAAATACGAAGGTGCGCGCGTGATTGATCGCGTTTACGTTGCACCTGAAAATTTTGATCATGCGAAGATTTTGTTATCTGAAGCGAAGTACTAATTAACTTGCCTTCAAATTCAAATATTTAAAATCTTGAATAACATCCCAAGCTGTCGCAAAAGATCCATAAGTTTTTTGTGCTAACTCGGTCGCTGTTAAAGTTGGATTCAAACTCAGTTGCGCCACCATGTCTGCCCGATATGACGGACCAATAAGCAATCGATAATAATACGTTGTGTGATATTTTGACAATTGTTGGACTGACAAAATATCATCTTTACGATCTCGCAATGTGTGCTTTGCTACGACCAATTTACTTTTTTCAAATCGCAAATCTTCACCATGTTTTTTAACTAAAAAACTATACTCACTGGTCAATCCTAATAAAATACGATCACCTTTATGCAAAGATTTAAATTTATTAAATCTTGAATCCGTCTTTAATAAATAGGCCAAGGCCGAAAAATAGCACTTTACTTTTATATCTTTTAAAATTTTGGTGGCTCGATATAAACGATCTACATTTATTCTTTCAGCGTGAATTTCAATCCAGTTTGTAATTAATGACAGTGTTCGATAGTCACCGGATAAGCCCTCAATAACTCCGGCAATAAGCGCATCTTCGATATTCACATTTTCTTTTGTGTTTCGATCTCCAATTTTTATACCAACAGCAATCATTGATCTGGTTAATAACAGTCCAGTCTGATAAGCATCCGTCGCAATAATTCTTTTAAAACTCATAGCCTAATTTTTTCGTTAAAATCTGAACTTGCGAATCTACATAATTTGGCCAATCAGGATTCGCATCATAGTTTTTAACCCAATCAATAATTTCTAAAAGTTCAGATTTTGTAATTTTTAAATCAATGCAGTCTTGTAAATCAAAACCACGGTCACAATAGGCCAGAACCTTTGTGCCAATCAGATCAATTCGACCAAGTGTTTGAAAATGAATGGCCTCTCCAATATAAAGTGGCTCAAGACGTTTTTTCCAATCTGTACGTAAATATTTCCGAAGTGATTCAGGGCCATGATTTAACCAATTTTCTTTAAGCGATGTTTGCTCTAGATTGAATTGCACCGCAAATTCTTTCGAGGCTTTTAAAATATATTCTGGAACAAGCGGATCTAAAACATCAACATCTTGGGTTTGCCTTGTAATAACACCTAATATTGAAAGTGCAGCGCCGCCAATAACAACCGCAGAAAAGCTAAGTTTTTTATTTTTTAAATAGAGATCAAAATTTTCAACGATCAGTTTTGGCTTCATAAAATTACCTTTTAAAATAGTATCATTTAAAATGATACTATTTTAAAAGCAATTTAGCAAGATTAAAGACCCTAAACTCGCTTCAAAATCACAGCGACACCTTGTCCGCCACCAATACACGCAGAACCCAGACCATACTGAACACCACGTCTTTGCATTTCGTAACATAAATGATTTAAAATACGTGTGCCCGAGGCGCCCAACGGATGTCCAACAGCGATAGCCCCACCATTCACATTTGTTTTTGCCAAATCTAATTTTAATTCTTTGGCCACTGATAAAAATTGTGCGGCAAACGCTTCGTTCACTTCGATCAAATCCATTTGTTCCAACGTCATATTTGCCTTTGTCAGAGCTTTGCGAATTGCAGGCGCTGGACCAATGCCCATGATTTTTGGATCACATCCGACACTGGCCCACGAAATAATTTCGGCCATCGGTTTTAGGTTATTTTTTTTAACGAAAGATTCACTGGCCACAATTGTACACGCGGCACCATCAACAACACCGGATGCTGTTGCCGCAGTGACAAGGCCGTCTTTTTTAAATAAGGCCTTCATCGCAGAAATTTTTTCAAGTGTTGCATCTGGTTTTGGGTGTTCGTCTTTGTTAATGATCACTTCACCTTTTTTTGTTGTGACTTTCACATCGCAAATTTCTGTTTCGAAAAATTTTTGATCAAGTGCGTTTTTGCAGCGACGTTGAGTTTCAATTGAATACTGATCACAGTCGTTTCGTGTGATTTGATATTTTTCGCCAAGGTTTTCGGCCGTGATTGCCATTGGAATTCCGGCATAAGCGTCAGTTAAGGCGCTGGTCATGTAATCTTCTAATTCAAAATTACCTAAGCGCATTCCATCAAAACGAACTTTGCGTGCGACATAAGGAATTTGCGACATCTGTTCGACGCCGCCGGCTAAAATTGCTTGTCCGTCGCCAGATTTTATCATTTGCACGGCGTTGATGACGGATTCAAAACCTGATCCACACAAACGATTCACGATGTATGCTCCGCGATCAACGGGGATATCACTTTTTAGACCGACGTGTCGTGCCAAATAGGCCGCGTCGGCGCCGCTTTGAATCACGTTAC
Source organism: Pseudobdellovibrionaceae bacterium (assembly GCA_947370945.1). Lineage (GTDB taxonomy): Bacteria > Bdellovibrionota > Bdellovibrionia > Bdellovibrionales > Bdellovibrionaceae > Pseudobdellovibrio. The sequence continues at coordinate 7,282 of CANBND010000003.1, forward strand.
CAATAATCACGTGATCAATTTGATCTGGATTTATGTTTGATGCCTGCATTGTGCTTTTTGCGGCAGCCACTGTTAAATCTGTGGCTGAAATATCTTTCAGGCTTCCACCGAATGAACCAAATGCTGTGCGTTTACCTGTTAATAAATAAATTTTTTCCATTTTGCATACTCCTGTATTTTTTTATTTTAATAGCGTAAAAAGAAATAACAACATCTGCAAGGATATCTTATGAACATACTGGTTATCGGCTCAGGCGGACGCGAACATGCGCTGATCAAAAGTTTTAAAAAGTCTGCGACCAGTAAAAATATTTTTGTTCTTCCGGGCAATGACGGAATGGCGGACGATGCAACCCTGGTTGATATTCCACAAAATAATTCTGAAAAAATAGTTTCATTTTGTAAATCTGAAAAAATTAATTTTGTTTTCATTGGCCCCGAAGATCCTTTAGTAAATGGATTATCTGATGCGCTTCGAGAAAACGATATCCTCTGCGTTGGCCCATCAAAAACAGCAGCTCAGCTTGAGGGATCAAAAATTTTTGCCAAAAATTTTATGAACCAAGCCAACATTCCCACCGCAAAATCATACGTGGTTACAACAGTTGAAAACACTGTTGATAAAGCACAGTTTTTTTCCGCACCCTATATTTTAAAAGCCGATGGTCTGGCCGCTGGCAAAGGTGTTTTTATTTGTAAAACCATCGACGAGTTAAAATCGGCAGCCACCGATTTATTTGTTCATAAAAAATTAGGAGCCGCTGGCGACTCCGCGTTGCTTGAAGAAAATTTACCTGGTAAAGAACTGAGTTTTTTGATTTTAACCAACGGAAAAAATTATGAAGCCTTACCGTTGGCACAAGACCACAAACGCTTGCTGAATAACGATCTGGGGCCGAACACCGGTGGCATGGGCACAGTTGCACCAATGAAAATTTCAGATACCTTACACCAAAAAATTGTTGATCAAATAATTAAACCCAGTGTTTCACAAATCCAAAATCAAAATTTATTATTTCGCGGAATTTTATTTGTCGGCATCATGGTTGTTGACGATCAGCCGTATGCGCTTGAATACAACACCAGATTTGGCGACCCCGAAACTCAGGTGATTTTACCATTGATCGAAAACGATACCTGTGAATTATTTTTTGATTTATCGAAAGGAATTCTAAATCCGATTCAGAAAAATAATTTACATGCCGTGTGCATTGTGAATGCTGCAGAAGGCTACCCAGATCATCCTGTTAAAAATACGCCGATATTTTTTAATTCAGAAATAAAAAATCATTTACTGTTTGCCGCTGTCAAAAAAACGAATGATTGTCTTGTGACAAACGGCGGTCGAGTTTTAAATGTCGTTGCGACGGCAGCAAATCAAACTGAAGCTTTGGAAAAAATTTATATTTTGAATCAGAAAATTGAATTTTCAAATCGCCAATATCGATCGGATATTGGTTTGAAAATATTTTAATTTTAAACTTACCAGTTCCAACGATAGCCGACTTGTGATTTGCTTTCAGCCGTGGTCATTGATTCAGAAATAACTAAGTCTTGCTTAGCATTTATTTTTTCTGTGATTTCAGCTTCGGTTTTTGCCGCACGCGCATCATAACTTAAAGTTGCATGCACCCAGCCTTTGTATTCAATACGAGCCAGCGCCTGCATTGCTAAAACTTTAAAATTAAAAGTGTGTTTCACTTTGTTATTATCTTCGAAATCCGCCTGAACGTTTAATTTTTTTTCTGCAGCATCTGCAGTTTTACCAAAAGAAGTTTGACGTAGTGGTGTTGTGCTCCACCAAAGCGAAACTGTATTATCTGCCATTTTGGCCAAGACTTCATTTGCTGAAGCATCGTTTGCAATTGTTGACGGCAAAATTTTATTTTTTTCTTCTTCAGTGATTAATGATGACGACATTTCAGTAGGTAAACTTAAGACCTTCGTTGTTTTCAAATCAACACGGCCCCAGCAAAATGTGCTGGCGATCATAACAAATAAAAAGTGCGCAATTTGCTTTTGATTCATAAGTACCTCTATAGAATAACAGATACAAAACGTAGGCCAAAGATAATCATTGCAATAGCGATTATAAGCGAAATTTCTGGACCAGTCTGGGACATTTTGGGCAACACGTGACAGATCTGGCATCCATGAAAAAAATTTATGCAGGTGACTTATTTTGAGACGCTCTACAGGCGTGTTTTGATAGATACTTATTCGTCGTCTAAAATATAATTCGACGGATCAACTGGAATACTGTTCACACGAACTTCGTAATGCACGTGCGGCCCCGTTGACCGACCCGTTGAACCCGATGCTGAAATCACGTCGTATTTTGAAACTTTTTGTCCGACCTGAACATACAATTGTGAATTGTGTCCGTATCTGGTTAATACGCCGAATCCGTGATCGATTGAAACTAATTTTCCGTACTGTTCGTCCCAACCGGCGAAACTAACAATGCCATCAGCGGGCGACCTGACAGGCGTTCCCGGCGATACAACAAAATCCAATCCTGCATGCATTCGCTGTTTTCCGTTGAACGGATCAACTCGAAAACCAAAACGTGACCCTATGGGCCCGCGCACCGGACGAATGCTGGGCGTGGCTGCTAATAAACTTTGACGATCAGATAATAATTCCCACAGTTCGATAACGGATTGTTCTTTCAGATTTGAATCTTTGATTGCATCATCAATGCGGATCACAAGCGTTGCGTAATTCGAAGTTGATTTTTCAGAAGCCAGTTCACCCTTCATCGGATTTAACGCCGCTTCAGATTGAACGACAGGGTCTGACTTTTCCAGATCTGATAAGCTCATTCGTTGGTTTTTAATTTTGTCAGTTGCGGATTCTTTGATTTCGTCTTGTAAATTCTGTGCGATTTGATTGGCCGAAAAATTTAATTTTTCTGGACGATCTTGCAATTTGGTATCGGTAATTAATTTTAATTTATTTGAAATATTTGTCACACGATCCAGTGCGGATTGTAAACCATCCAGCTTTCCTTCGACGACTTGAAATTGTTTTTTCAAATTTAAATTTTCAATTTTTAATTTTTTATTTTCAAGTGATTGCGCCAACAGTCCAAAATAATCAATGAATCCCGCCATAAAAGCCAAAACAACAACCGCCATAAAAAAGGCCGTTAATTTAAAATACGCCACTGGTAAAACCAGACGCTTTGTTGATTTGTCATCACTGGTGACAAAATAAATTGTTATTGTTTTACGAAGTTCGCTCACAGTTAAAAGCTTAATACCAAAACTGTGACATTGTCATCGCCGCCATTGGCTAAAGCATTTTCAATAAATAATGGCGTGGTTTTATCAATGGGTTGTTCATTAAAAATTTGGCTCATTCGTTCATCTGTAATCATGCCCGTTAAACCATCTGAACAAAGTAAAAAAGTATCCCCCACAGAAACTTCACGTTCCATAATATCCGGAAATACATCGCGCTCGAAACCTACACTGCGTGTGATGACATTTTTGCCGATAGTTTTTTTAGCTTGTTCTTCGGTTAATAATCCCAAACGAATTTGTTCATTAATCAAGGAATGATCTTCGGTCACCTGCCAAACATAAGGCTTCCGATACAAATAGGCGCGGCTGTCGCCAACATTGGCGATAAATAATTTACCTTCGCGCAAATAAGCCATGACCATTGTTGTACCCATACCATTTAATCGCGGCTCTTGCGTTGCACGATCAAATATTCTGTGACTGGCTTCTGTATAGGCTTGCAGTAAAACTTCTTTTGGCGAGAATTGATGTGCTTTGACATGCCCTGCAACCTCACGAACAGTCTCAACCGCAATTGCAGAGGCGACTTCACCGCCCATGTGGCCGCCCACACCATCAGCAACAACAAAAACACCCACTTTTTCGTCAACTAAAAACGAATCTTGGTTTCCTTGTCGTTTCAAACCTTTATCTGTTAAACACCAAACTTGAAATCTCATTAGTAAACATTGTCACAACCCTATGAATTGAAGTCAAACGAGACCGCACCTAGACCAATGTCTAATTCTAAAAAATCTGACAGTTCACACTGACCAAAGGCTCAATTTCAAATGTCTTACCTCCGATAGTCTAGATATCAGGAGCAACTATGAAACATAAAAAAAATCAGACTACATCAAAATCAAGCCTGCAAAAATTTATCATCGGGTCTTTGTTCGTTCACTTGATTGCAGCCTTGACCATTGTCGCATTTCCGTATTTAAAACCTGAAAAAAAATCTGAAGTCGAAGTTGTTCTGATCGAACAACAACCTGAACCTGAGGATTCAAAGCTACAAAAAAAATTAGTCATCGAAACGAAACCTGAACAAATTGTTCAAACAGATGAAAATCAATCCAATAATCAATTGGATGAAAAAGCCAAATACCTGAGCGCAAAAAATAACACTGTTCAAAAAGAAACTGTCGCGAAAAATATTGGCCAATTTAAAAATTCAAATTCAAAACAAAACGCTCCTCAACAAGCAGCTGTCGCAGAAATTGACAAACAAATTGCAAATCACAAAAATGATTCGACTCCAAAATCTAAATTATTTGATTCAGGCTTTGATGCTTACGCTTCATTAAATAAAAACGAAGTCGTGAAAAAAATGGCGCAGAAAGAACATTCTTTTCAAAATGGATCAGCGCTGCAACAGGCATCCAGCACGAATGATAATATTGAAAACACCGAACCCAGTTTAATGACTCAGTTAAACACGCGCGAATATAAATATTATGGGTATCACAAACGCATTCGCACACAATTAGACCAATGGTACGAAACAAAATTGCGTGATCAAATGAAAAAAATTATGTCACAGGGGCGTACTATTGCTGCCGAAGAAAATAAAACGACACAGCTGTTAATTATTTTAAATGACAAAGGCAATCTGGTTAAAATTCAGGTTTTGGGTGCTTCTGGCGTCCGCGAACTTGATGACGCAGCCGTAGAAGCTTTCCGCAAAGCCGCTCCATTTCCAAATCCGCCGAAGGGTATGATCGATAACGACGGAACCATCAAGGTTCGCTGGGATTTTGTGCTTTCATAATCAAAATATTTGAACCAATTCTCAGTTGAAATTAGCTCCTATTTCAGTATAGAGTCTTCATTCTAAATGACTCGAACCGCGGAGAAAAAAATGTCTTCAATCAAAGACCTTAAAAATCTGAATAAAACCACTTTAGATTCCATCGCACGTCGTGCACATTACCTAGCGACGCAAATGATTTTTCAAGCGAACAACAGGCCGGATAAAGAAAAAGGCGACCCCAAAGTCGGCGGTCACCAATCAGGTTCCGCATCGGCATTGCACATCATGGGCGCTTTGCATTTAATTGTAAAAACTGGTTTCGATCACATCGCGAATAAACCGCACGCAAGCCCGACAGATCATTCATATAATTATTTATTAGATTTATTTTTAAATTCTGATTTTTCAAAATTAACCGAAGATCAAAAAAATACGGCGATGATGAATCTGCGTAAGTATTCAAAAAATGGCGAACACGTTTTTCAATCTTATCATTCAGCCTACGATTCAGATCATCACAATTTTTTTCCGTCAGGTACGGTCGGTATTCCACCCGTTCAAGCTGGATATTTAGCATTAGCTTACCGATTTGCCAAAGAACATAATTACGATGTGCCCGAAGCTCATTTTTGGGCGCTGTCAGGCGATTCTGAATTCCGCGAAGGTTCGATGTACGAAGCTGTTCCCGATTTTGCCGAACGTGAAATCGGAAATTTAACTTGGATCGTCGATTACAATCGACAATCGCTGGATGGTCACCGTGTCGTGAACCAAAAAATTCTGGCCGGCACAGATGCTGATCGTATTGAAAAATCAATGGCTGCAAACGGTTGGGAAGTCATTCAACTTCGTCATGGATCAAAACGAATTGCCTTATTTAAAAAACCGGGTGGCGAAGATTTTAAAAATTTCTTAGAAAAAGAACTTTATGATTATGAATTACAAGCGTTGCTTTTAGTTCAAGACATGAAGGCTTTAAAAAAAGGAATCGCCAAAGAACATCCGAACATGAAAAAATTTATGGATTCAGTCAGCGACATTGAACTGTACGAAGCACTTCGTGATTTCGGTGGCCACGATATGGTCGGCATCGCCGAAGCCATGTTGAAATCCAAAGAATCAAAACGCCAACCCACAATTATTATTGCACACACATTAAAAGGTTGGGGCCTAAAGATGGCCGCGCAACCCGGAAATCATTCGTCATTAAGCTCAAATGATGAAATCGACGAAATGCAAAAAACCCAAGGCATTAACGGAGCATCGTTATTTTCTGGTTTTGATGCAAAATCTGTCGAGGCTCAATTTTTAAAAACACGCGGTGATAAATTATTTTCTGAAATCAAAGCGCAAAATAATTTAAAAATAAAAAATCAGAAATTTTTTATGGATGCGATTTCAAGCATTGGCGAAATTCCAGAAAAATTAGACATCAATACAAAAATGGCCAGCTATCCGCACACACAATGGATGTTGGGTCAATTGACCGCCAAATTAACTCGGATCGCAAATGCGGACAGCGCAAAATTAAATGATTTTGAAAAAAAATGGAAAACCGCCGGCGAATTATTTATGACAATGGCTCCTGACGTGGGCACATCGACAAATTTAAATCCTGCGATGGATGGTAAAATTTTTGGTGCTCCGACTGTCACTGACCTTGAAACAGATCTTGGCGTGAAAGATACCAAATTACCTGACTTGGTTCCGGGCGAAGAAGTTTCTGACAGGTTTCTGCGATTTGAAATTGCCGAAGGCAACGTGATGACATGTGTGGGATCATTCGGAAAAATGCGCGATATCACGGGTGTTCCGATTATGCCACTGATGACTGTGTATGATTTCTTTATCAAGCGCGCGATGGATCAATATTTTTACAATCAATACTGGAAATCAAGTTTCATCTGCGTGGGAACTCCTTCGGGCGTAACGCTCTCACCAGAGGGTGCTCAGCACGGATGGAAATCTGATTTTCAAATTCCAAATCAAATCACATGGGAACCATTTTTCTGTATCGAAGTCGATTGGATTTTATCAGACGCATTCAAACGCCACATCATGAATGATAACACCGGCCGAACAGGCGTGTTGTTGCGTTTAGTCACGCGCGGTGCTGAACAAAAAGATTTAATGAAATATTTAACCAAGCAAACACGATTCAAAACAAATTCGCAAGTCCTGTTAACACGCGCTGAATTTTCAGTCGCCGGCGGAACAAACGAAGAAGAAATTTCTGCGATTTCTGAATCAGAAATTTTAACCACTTTGCGCGCCGACGTGCTGGCTGGTGCATATTACCTGATTGATTATCGTGGTTATGCAGGTTTTGAACCCGGCGATAATGTTGTCAATATTTTTGCGATGGGTTCGATGTGCACCGAAGCCATCAAGGCTTCTGAAAATTTATTGTCTCGTGGAATTTATGCGAATGTCATTGTTGTGACATCGCCGGATTTATTGTGCGGAATTCAAGGCCACGAAAATGATTACGATTATCTAAGAAACGGTTTGAAAATTAATTCTGATTTGTATTTAAATCGCCAAGGTCACGTCGAGTCTGCGGATCTGATTATGGCATCTGGTCGTCGTATTCCGGTGGTCAGCGTGCACGACGGCGAAGCTGGTTTATTAGATAATATCGGTTCTATCGTTGGCGTCAGACAAGAATCATGTGCTGTACGTAAACATTCTAAGTGCGGCCGTCCGGTTGAAATTTACCATTACCACAGTATTGATGATGCGGCCGTTATGGATGCGTGCGGAAAAGTTTTATCTGAAACAGCACTTGAAAAAGTAATTGTCAGTAAAGAAACATTTCAGCAAACCGCAGACAGTGCGCACACGAATCACCAAGATCGCCCACACTGGACTGAATTATGGCCGACGAAAAATCAAAGCCATAAGCATTAATTCATATGGCTGATTTTTCTTTTCCTGATGAAGGTGAATTATTTAAAGCCCCGCAAAGAAAATCAGAGACCCTGATTTTCTTTGCTCATTTTTTTCAGGGTCACAAAAAAGCTTTACGCAGACATATTGAATTTGTGAACGAATTAGGTTTTGATGCTTACGCCTTTAACCTAAAAGATTCACCCAAGGACCATTATTTTGTTCCGTACAGCCCTATTTCGAAAAAATTCGGCATGAAGCATGCGCTGGCGGATCAAATTGAAGAACATTTTAATTTACAGACTGAATACAAAACAAAAATTATTTTTGCATTTTCAAATGTCACCGGATGTTGCATGGAATTCATGGCCAGACATTTTTTAAATGGCCGCAATGAAATCAGTGCTATGATTTGTGATAGTGGCCCAGGTAAAAATTTTGTGTATTCTTCGTTTAAATTATTAGAACACCAACTCAATGTAAAATCATTGCCGCTTAAAATTTTAGGCACACCGTTCGTAGCCCTTGGATGGACGCCGTCTTTACACAAAGACATTAAAACAGATCTTGAAAAATTTCCGAAAGATTTTCCATTATTAAGTATTCGTGGCTGGAAAGACCCGATGATTTCGCCAAAACACATCGATGAAATTTTCGATGTGGCTACAAATTTAAAATGGCAAAAATGTGGCTTACCACAAGCAGGTCATTTGAATGGCCTGCGTGATTTCCCGAGCGAATATAAACCTGCTGTTGAAAAATTTTTAACAAAACTAATTTAAGTGGTCGTTTTAATATTTTTTAAAATAAATAACTGCACTGAAGTTTGGTTTGCTGCTTAATTTCGGCTACGTTTTTAAAGGCAGCTGATGATTTACCGTCTTGAAATTTTTTATATTTTTTTTCTTCAAGCGCGCGACTGATGTTTTCGACTTCGTGATCACGTGCATGAGCTTTTGCTTCTTTCAGTAATTTTTTAACATATCTGTAACCTATAAATAAGGGTATGGCTGGAGCCGTGTATGACGCCAGTTTAATAAATGCATTCAATTTATTCTTGAAGTTATAAGTAATTTTTTGTGCAAATTCTGACGACGGCGTCACAAGTCCAGTGAATAAATTTTCAGCCGCTTGATCTGCTAATTTTTCCCAAACTTCTTTTCGAGCTTCGACATTTGGTAAACCTAAAATAAAATTTTTAAATTTTTTAATTGAAATTTTAACTTGTTCTGTGAACTTTACATCGGCAAGAACCCAATTTGTACCCCACGCTACTGAAAAAAATCTGCGGAAAGCTTCGTCTTTGTATTTCACTTCGAATTTACGGTTGATCGTTTCTCCTTCGAAATTTTGCTTAACATATTCAGAGTACTTGCGTGGATCCATCGGAATAAAATCTTTTGTTAATTTTAAAACGAAATATTCAGCGATGCGCTCTTCAGCCAACTGCTGTGCACGCTGTTGAATCATTTCTTCCGACAAAATTCGATCTTCTGAATCTGGAACAACGCCTGTCAATAACACTTCAGCTTCTTGGGTCATACGCTCTGCCATAGCAGAATCCAGAATTAGCCCATTTTTAATTTTTTCTAGAATATCTAAATGCTGTCTAAGGCGATCTTCGTATCGTTTTTTTTCTGTGGCAATTTTCAATAAAAAATTATCTAGATTTGTAACTCCTAAAAATCGTTTTAAATCAAAAACACGTGTTTGGTTCACATCTGCCAAGAAACCTGAATGAAAAGTTTTAATAATACATAACCGAATCACATCGTTCACATCCAAAGACGTATCTTTAACCCATTCATTTAAAAATAATTGCGAAAATTTTAAATCCCCATGAATAATTTTTTGGGCTTTAAAACTGTCGAAAATTCGATTCAACGCAATCCATTTATATTCAAACTTTTTAAACATATCTTCGCGCACAATATTTTGTAATTTCGAATCAGACAAGACAACTGTTGAAATCAAAGTTGCATCGTTCATGTCCGCTGCTGTCAGCTGGCGTTTTAAATAAGTGTCTGGCGCCAAGGTATTTAAATATTTTAATGAACCTTCGATATCAAGCATTTCTTCAGGCAATAATTGACGCGCCTGAATCAGCGACTGCAATAACGATCTAACCATATTTTCAAATTTGGCCGGCTCCAAAAAAACGCGATCGGGGTTGTGACCATCCGTTAAATGACCCAACATATTTGAATATCCGACGTGTGCTCCTGTGCCATCAATTTTTGTGTGAAAACCGAAACCAAAAGTTTGCAAATCGCCGTTTTTCATTCCTTTATAAATTAAATAATTTGCCAATGGATGATTGCGTTCCGCCAATGCTAATTTGCTTTCAAAAATACGCGACATTAAACCAAAACTTCCGTGGCCATCGACATTAATTTTTTCTAAATCACCAGGAAAGTGAAACAACTGGCGCTGAGCTGAAAACAACATCGGAGAACTTGCTGCAGACATATCAATATATTGGTTTGTGATCGAAAGATATTTACTGACTTCGTCATTATAACCAGCCGCGCGGTACAGATGATACGAAACTCTCAAGTGCACATCGGCTTCGTTCGCCACAGCCGTCGAGGCCCCTGTCAAAGAAATTAACACTAAACAAAAAATGGCAAACAGGTGTCTCATAATAAAACTTCCTTCTAGATTGTATGCTCTATAATTCATAAAGAATTAATAAAGCAAAACCAGAACCAAGTTTTATTTTTTGCGCAGAATCAACAAGCCTTCAGTCGTCGGCACAAATGTTGACATGAAATCAGACGCTGCAAATATCTCGGCAGTCATTTTTTTCATTCCGGAAATTTGTTTGTCATTAAATTTTTGCAGTGTTTGATCGCCCCACACGGCTCCGGCTAAAAAAACATTATCAATAATAATCATACCACCATCAGAAATATTTTTTTCGGCCCATTTATAATAATCATAATAGGCGGCCTTGTTGCCATCGATAAAAATACAATCAAAGGGACCTTGATCTGATATTTTTGGCAAATTCAAAAGCGCATCGCCTTCGACGATTTCGCATTGACCTGATAAAATATATTTTTGCAAAGTCTGTTTTGATTTTTCAACATGCAACGGCGATTTTTCAAACGTCCACAGCTTTCCATATGGTGGCAACAGTTCTAAAAAATACACGGCAGATAATCCTGTCAATGTACCGATCTCGATCATTTTTTTAGGTTTTACAGCCGCCGCTAAAAATTGAATCAGATGAGCTTCGGTCTGCGATACTGAAATGGCCGAAAGGCCCAACTCTGTAGATGCAAGCCGTGCCTGTTTTTTTAAATCTGATTCGGCTGGCAGTACAGATTCGATGTAGGAATAAATGGGGCTGATTTCTTTACGCATGCGCTTAATCTATACGAAATTTTGGGTGTTTCCAATTGCTGAATTCAAATTTTGTGACTAGAATTTCAAACATGTCTGAAACATTACTTGAAGTCCAAAATTTACGTACACGCTATATCACTGACGACGGCACAATATTTCCGGTCGATGATATCTCTTTTCGAGTCAAAAAAGGCCAAACACTGGGTATCGTCGGCGAATCTGGTTGCGGAAAATCGCAAACTGCGCTGTCGATCATGGGTTTGATTCAATCACCAGGAAAAATTGTTTCAGGTGATGTTTTATTTAAAGGCGAAAGTCTTTTGAAAAAAACTGAATCGCAAATGCGTGAAATTTTGGGTAACCAAATGGCCATGATTTTTCAAGAACCCATGACTTCATTAAATCCAGTTTATACAATTGGAAATCAAGTCGAAGAAAGCATTCATCTGCATCAAAAAAATTTAACAAAACAACAGATGAAAGAAAAAACAATCGACATGTTAAAACTTGTCGGCATTCCTGCACCTGAAAAAAGATACGACGAATACCCGCACCAATTATCGGGCGGTATGCGCCAACGTGTGATGATCGCTATGGCCATGAGCTGCAATCCCCAATTATTAATTGCCGATGAACCAACGACCGCACTTGATGTAACTATTCAGGCGCAAATTTTAGATCTGATGCGCAAAGTTCAAAAAGAATTCCAAGCCGGCATGATTTTAATCACGCATGATCTGGGTGTGGTCGCTGAAATGTGCCAAGACGTTTTGGTGATGTACGCAGGCAAAGTCGTCGAATACGGAACAGTCGAAGATATTTTTTATCGCCCTCGCCACCATTATACTCGCGGATTATTAGATTCAATTCCGCATTTTGAAACGGGACACAGACTGGAACAATTAAATACTATTCCAGGATTAGTTCCGAATCTTTATAAATTACCAACAGGTTGCAGATTTTTAGATCGCTGCACATTCGCAACTGATCTTTGTCGCACACAAGAACCTAATCTTGAAAATCTGCGTGGCACTCATCGCGTGGCCTGCTTCAACCCTGTGGCTGCGAAATCGTAGAAAGAATAAATATGTCTGAAGTTTTACTAAAAGCCGAAAATATTATTAAGCACTTCCCGATTCACGGTGGCTTGCTATCACGCCAAGTTGCGGCCGTGAAAGCCGTACAAAATATTTCTTTTGAATTAAAAAAAGGGGAAACACTGGGTTTGGTTGGCGAATCCGGTTGCGGAAAATCAACATTGGGCCGCTGCCTGATTAAATTAATTGAACCGTCATCTGGTAAAATATTTTTCAAAGGCCAAGACATCACAAATGCTACCGGTGAAAAATTGCGGGATCTTCGTAAACACATGCAAATTATTTTTCAAGATCCGTACGCTTCATTGAATCCGCGGATGACCATCGGTTCAATCTTAGAAGAACCTTTAATTATTCATAACCTTTATAAAACTGAAGCTGAAAGATTAATTCGCGTTCGTGAATTGATTGATCTGGTCGGATTACGTCCTGAACATTTATCACGTTACCCGCATGAATTTTCAGGTGGCCAACGTCAACGTGTGGGTATCGCCCGCGCCTTGGCCGTGAATCCAGAATTAATTATTTGTGACGAACCCGTTTCTGCATTGGATGTTTCAATTCAAGCCCAAGTGATTAATTTATTGATGGAGTTGCAAAAAAAATTAGGCTTAACGTATGTTTTTATTGCACACGATTTAAAAGTCGTTGAACACGTTTCAACAAAAGTGGCCGTGATGTATTTAGGCGAAATCGTTGAATACGCAGACGCCGAAGAACTGTATAAAAATCCGAAACATCCGTACACAAAGGCCTTGTTATCGGCGATTCCTGTGCCTGACCCAAAACCCCGCGAACAACGAATTATATTAACCGGAGACGTCCCCTCGCCGATCAATCCACCATCGGGCTGTTATTTTCATCCACGCTGTCCAATTGCTACAGATGAATGTAAAATAAATAAGCCTGAATTGAAATCTGTGGGCACCAATCATTTCGCCAGTTGTTTGAAGGTTTAGGCTCGGTTTCGACCAATTGAACTGATACCAGACCAAAGCCTTGAAATAATCACGAAACTTAAGGCCAGCTAAAAATCTGCCGATCATACAGTATGTCTGAAGCCAATGCTTGGGTCTTGTTTGACTCAGTTACACAAATACAATCGAAATCGCTGTCACAAGAACAGCTCCAATCAGCCATTTTCAAAATGAAAAAATCTGATCTGGTCCGATTTCACGTTTGGACAACCGGATGGCAAAACTGGCAAGCATTAAATATCTTTTTGGACAGTGATCAAACTGTTTTTATTAAAAATATTGAAACTGCTAAAAAATTAGATGAAGAAAAAACAGTCCGACGCGTAAAAAAAGAAGCTACACAAGCAAATACGCAAACGAAAAGTAAATCCATTACAAAATCGATGACGATGATTAAATTATCTGATGAGTTAACAAAAACATCTAATAAATTAAAACCAAAAGAAGAGAAATTTAATTCTGAAAATTTAACATGGTCAGGTTCGACTCCTCCAACAGACTTAAATTTTGCAAAAACAAAAGCTACCGAGTATTCAAACCGCGCCGCCCGACATGAATTAAAAATTGAAATTTTATTAATATCTGTAAAAGGAAAAACTTTTCGGAGTCATTCAAAAAACATTTCATTATCTGGATCAATGCTGGAAGACAACGTGCCCTTTGATTATTATGGGACCACATTTGATATCGTCGTTGTTAATCGCCATGCTGACAAACCTGCAAATTCGCGTGTACAAATGAAAGCGAAAACAATTGGCGATGGTCTTACGTCACGTATTCAATTTCAGAACGCGACTGAAGATCAAAAAAAACGACTGACTTTGATGCTGAACGAATATATTGAAAAACAAAAAGCACAAGCCACTAAAAAATCTGCTGCCTAAAAACCAAAGCCCATAATAAAATTAATTGATTTAACTTGAAAATCTTCGCGACCAGCCATTTGCGCAATTTGATCTCGAAAACCAACTTCGCCGTAAATTGATTTTATAAATGGACGTGATCGCTCACCAAAAAAAATATCAAATCCAATTCCACCGCCACCACCGTAACCATAACCCTGATCGCGATTTTTTAATTTAGAATAACTTGTAACGGATGTCGTCGCCCCGCTGACGACTGATGATATCGGTGTCAAATCAACAAACTGATATGTTGCAATTCCGACGGCCCATACGTATAAATTCAGACCCGATTTTTTTTTCGGAACTGGGTACAATGTAAATCCAAATTCTGGTGCAACTTGTGTGAATTTATAATCAGATTTAACTTCAACGCCATTGTCTAAAAAATTTTGTGTGCCTGCTGAATAAATCATTTTAGCTTTCATGAAATATCTGAATACATCGCCGCCAGAATCTATAGTCATCTCTAGGCCATAGCCGGCTGCGCCCTCAGCCAATGAAATATCTTTGTCACCCGAATACGTCTGATAAATAAAACCTATTTTAGAAAATTTCGCATTTCGCAATTTTGATTGCGCCCATAGGCTGCCGCTGGTGATGGTCACTAAAATTAGAATCAAAAATAATCTGATGAATTGCAAACGCATACCTTGATTTCTATTTTATATCTTATTTTGAGACACCTGATAGTGATTTTTAAGGCAATGAATCATATCAAGATCGTACAAAAGTCTAGAAATTTAATTATTTTTTTAAATTGGCTAAAGTATTTTCAAGTTTTAGAGACTTTGATCCGATCAGATCGACGTAATGCATATTTATTTATGTTTAACTAATTTAAAGGAGAAAACACATGGGACGTAATTTTACACAAAAATTGGTGATCACGACGGTGACCGGAATGGCTTTGTTTCTAACCGGATGTCCAAAAGCCTCAACGGCTGCAGCCACAGTGGCAGCACCTAAAACATTATATGTTTCATCGGGCCTTTGCTACTCAGGCAGTGGTATCACAACATATACTCAAACAACTGCATCTCGTGCAGTGACAAAGTGGAGCTCATCAAATGGTGCCGCACAGGGTGTATTTACAGATCTAAATCAAGCGTCCAGCGTTTCAGTAAACACGGTGCCACAAGCATTAATAGATAAAGGCGACTACGTTTTGATGTTAACTGAAAATGCGACGACAATGGGTGACCGTAAAATTTTTAAAATTAAAAAGAATGATCCCGGTACTTATATTACCTACGCTAATGATCCGACAGCTTTCAATGCTGTTGCTGCCAATATCACTCGTTCAATGGCGATGGATGTCGATGGAACTGTTATCTTTAGTAAATCTATTGGTGCAGAAAGATTAAATACTGTTGGCGCACGTTTAGTTAAGGGTGGTGGTAATGCATGGGTCAATCCATTAGCCGCAACAGGTAACTGTTTTACAGCTGCAGGTACATTAATTCCGAAGTTAACTACGATTGCACCGTTCACTGGTCAAAATCAAGGTAAGACAATTTACCTTCATGCCGGAGCAACGGCCGTACTTAATCGCATCGGCGCAGTTCAAAGAACTGGTTTAACTTCGGCAACAGCAGCCGATTGCGCAGGATCAAGTGCCGCCGGTGGAGCCTCGACGACAGCTCATGTCAATGGTGGTACTTTGACTGGTGTCGTGGGTATGGCAGCAACGGGAGCTTCATTAACAAGTTTTGTTTATATACCGACAGCATCACCCGCAGTAACAACTGGTAAATTATTAGTTACATATGCTCCTTCGATTAATACTCAGTTTGATAACTTAACAACTTTTAATACTGGAATTGTTTCTTGGGATGTGACTGAAACATCTGATACTGCAATCACATTTACAAATCCAACTATTATTTGGCGTGATGATTCAATTGTTTGGGCGCCATCAGCTATTGCTTATGACTCAACAACAAATTCAATTTATGTTGCTGTCGGTGGAGCGCCAGGTGTTATCAATCAAACAACTGGTAACTATGGTTACAACATTGAAAAATTCACTTTAGACACTTCAACATTTTTACTGACTCGCGTATCTACAAATAACCAACCATTTATTATCGGTAACGGTTACACGAAATGTATTTCTGATATCTCAATCGGCGATTAATTTAATCTTTATAATTAATATTAAAAAACCGTTAGCAAATGCTAACGGTTTTTTTATTTTCATCATTTGCTTTTTAATTCTATTTTTCACCACTCAAAAGCTCTTTGATCCGAATTTTTAATTTATCAATATCAAAGGGTTTTTTAATGTAATCATTCGCACCCACTTCGCGGGCGCGTTCGAAATCGGATTCTTCGGCCTGAGCCGATAAAAATATCAACGGAATTTTTTTCAGATCGCGGTGATCTTTAATCATCTGAGCCAATTCAAAACCATTAATCCACGGCAAACCCACATCCATAATAATAAAATGAATTTCATGATCTTCGTCTAAAATTTGCGTCAACTCGGGCCCATCAGCAGCCATACGCGTAACGTAGCCTTCGGCTTCAAGAATTCTTTTCAATGAATTTCTTTGAGTCTCGTCATCTTCGATCACTAATATGTTTATTGGATTTAATTTATTTTTAACATCACGAAATTGATTTAATTCAACCACGGGCTGTTCGGCCATACGTTGTTTTGTCAGACGTTCAATTTTTTTAATCAGATCTTCGGTGCTTAATTTTTTTGTCATAATTAATGTGATTCTCCGTTAGCATCCATCCAGCGTTCCGCATCCAAGGCCGCCATGCAACCCGTGCCCGCTGCTGTTATCGCTTGACGATAAATTGCATCTTGCACATCGCCACAAGCAAACACGCCCGGAATATTTGTGTACGTTGAATCTGATTTTGTATTTAAATAACCGACATCATTCATATCCAAAATATCTTTGAATAATTTTGTGTTCGGTTGGTGGCCGATAGCGATAAATAAACCATCTAATTTTTTTTCTGTGATTTCATTTGTAATCGATGATTTTAATTTTATCCCTGTCATTGATTTGCCATCACCTAAAACTTCATCAACAGTCGCATTCACAATAAATTCAATTTTTGGATTGTTCCTTGCGCGATCTAACATAATTTTAGAGGCTCTGAAATTTTCACTTCGGTGAATAATATAAACCTTGCTGGCAAATCGAGTTAAAAAATTAGCTTCTTCCATCGCGGTGTCGCCTGCACCTACAACGCCGACTTCGACATTCTTAAAAAAGGCACCGTCACATGTCGCACACGCAGAAACTCCGCGGCTCATGTATTGTTTTTCGGATGGTAATCCCAATAATTTTGCGCTGGCGCCAGTTGATACGATCACTGATTTTGCCAGATGCAATTTATCGCCAATGAAAATTTTAAACGGACGCGATGTGAAATCAACTTTTGTCACGTTACGTGTGATAAAGCGTGTACCGAAACGTTCGGCTTGTTTTCGCATCACTGAAATTAAATCTGGGCCCGTGATACCGTGTTCAAATCCCGGAAAATTTTCAACTTCAGTTGTAATCATCAACTGACCGCCGGCCTCTTCGCCTTCGATCATCAGCGGCTTTAAATTCGCACGCGCAGCGTACACCGCCGCCGTTAACCCAGCAGGACCAGATCCGATGATAATCATATTTTCGACTGTTTGATTTTCCATAAATATCCTTTTCAAAATATAAGAATGATTTAACGTAGCTTGTTCGCAGAGTATCGAAAAGGCCAATTTACGTCTAACGCTGATTGTTTTTATCTATTTGCGGATATAGAACATAACAAATGATCTGAGCCTATAAATTCGATCAATTTTTCCGCAACATGCACAGGATCAGCGGCTTTACTTTCAATTCTTGGCCGACTGTTCGCTGGCAAAAGGTCGGTCTGCATATACCCCGGAGAAAATAATTTAATTTGAATATTTGATGTATTTTCAATTTGCAAGGTCATGATTAATCCACGCAAAGCATGTTTTGCCGCAGCATAACTGGCTGCATTCACATCTGGTTTATTTTCCGCGATGTCAGAACCCACACAGGTTATTGATTTTAAATTTTTAAATTCAGACCTTACATTTAAAATTCTATGAATAAATTGAGCTGGGTATAAAAAATTAACACTGAGAGCCCATTCGTGATCTGACCATTTTTTATTTTCAAAAACGCCATACGGCCCACCACCTGCGCAATAAATAATTTCAGTCGGATTAAATTCTATGATTTGCTTTAAAAAATCTACATCGATCGAATTTTTTGAAAAATCTTCGGTTATTTTTTTTGTATTTTTTGTAACTTTATTATTTTGAATTTTTCTGGAAACCAATAAAAATTCATTTTCTAAGTTCGTATTTAATTGCTGATATGTGGCCCAGCCCAGTCCCCGACTGGCACCCAGAATCACAATTTTTTTGGCAGACTTTTGCATAGACTATTGATCTTTCAGTTGCTGTATTCTGTCAAGATGACTATGCTTTTTAAATATGCCTGTGATCAAAATCGCGCAAAAAAATAAAATTATTTCTGTCGAATCAGGAAAAAATCTGATGGATGCGTTACTTGAAGCCGAATTGCCCGTGGCGTCTTCGTGTCATGGCCAAGGTGTTTGTTCAAAATGTTTTGTGACTGTTTCACCGATTGGAGCCCACACCGAACTTGAATTAAAAACTTTAGAAAAAAATAAACTGGATTTGTCAAAACGACTTTGCTGTCAAATTTTTGTGACTAATGACTTAAGTGTTGAAACGACGTATTGGTAAAATCTATTTCACCAATTTAATATAATTAATCTCAATTCCTTGATTCACAAATATTTTTTCAAACGATGTTTGAAAATTATTTTGTTTATACACATTATCTTGGTCATACAGATTCAAAGTTTGATATTCAATTTTATATTTGGTTTCTTTGATTTCTTCCAAGGCCCATAAAAAATATTCGCGTGAATCAGTTTTGAATTCCAGAAATGATCCTGAACGTTGCATTTGATAAATTTCATTTAATAAAACGCGGCTGGCTACGCGATTTTTGGGTTTTCTTGGAGTTACCCACGGATCAGAAAAATGAATATACATATTATTAATTTCATTTTCTGCAAATAATAAATCTAAATTGAATGCATGATATCTGCAAATGGCATTATGAACACCACCTTGAAATTTGGCGCGCTTGATCGACTGAATCAATGGTTTATATTTCAATTCAAGTCCGACCAAACAGCGGTCTTTGTGTTTTGCTGCGTGATGCGCGAAATGCATTCCTGCGCCTGTACCCACCTCGACATCCATCGGTGTAACATCTGAAACTTTAAACACATCACTGCGCCATTTGCTTTTATTCAACGGAGCTCGCTCTTCGTTAAAGGCAATGTCTTTGTATTCATTATCAATCGCCATCGCGTAAGGGTTGGGCTTTGGCAATGTGCGAGTCAAATTAATTTTAGGACGAATTTTTTCTTCAGACATAGTATTTATTTTCTGTATTATTTTTGTTTATTTTTCAGTGTATATTGGGCCGCTGATCAGATGGCGATCGCTCATAGGTCTGCGTGATTTGAATTCTGCTAGTCGCAAACTGCAACTTTTCATCTCGCAGGTCGAGCAATACTTTTGATAACAAGGATCTGTGTGAAATGCAAATTCGCCGTCAAATTTATAATCGTTAACGACTTTTTTTTCAAAATCATGAATCAGTTCATGTACCAAATGTATTTCTAAAAACTGAGGCACAACTAAATGCGCATCGATATGGTGAAATGAGCCTGATCTGATAATTCTTAAATTATGTATGTCAATAATTTCGGGCACCAAATGTTTTTGAATTTTTTCTGACAATTGACTGACGCTGGATAAATCAGTTTGATCTAATAATCCGCCGATGTTGTCTTTGATGATCTGAACAGATTCGTAGACAAGCCACAAACCAACAACAATACCAATCAAAGGATCGATCCAGGTAATTCCTGTGATCTTATACAAAAATAATCCAATGATAATGCCCACTGTTGTTTTTACATCGGCCATCAAATGCGAGCCACTGGCTTTCAGTGCCTCTGAATTTTGTTTTTTTCCAACAGATTTTAAATACGCGCCGGCTATAAAATTAATAATTGAAGCGACAATAATATAAAATAAACCCACATTAATATTATCAACAGAATTGCCCATAATTAATGATCGAACAGATTCAAAAATAATGGCCAAGGCTGCAAATAAAATAATTCCACCCTCGAAAGAAGCCGAAAAATATTCTAATTTTCCGTGACCATAAGGATGCTCTTCGTCAGCCGGTGCTAATGCATATTTTAACAAAATGAGCGCAACAACTGCAGTGACTACGTTCGTAATTGTTTCGATAGCATCAGACAAAATCGCAGTTGAGGATGTTTGAAAGTACGCAATAAATTTCAAGGCTAAAACAAAAACACTGACAGCCAACGATATTCGCGCGGCGTTTCGAGTTTGTGATATTTTCTCAGAAGTTATATTTGAATTTGTATATGACATAGACTAAATATATGCCCTAATAGAGTTAGGCTGTCTTTCTTTTTTTATCGAACAAACTGATCACCGCTGATTTTTCAAGCGTACGTCCGCCCGTATGCAGGCGATCGTGATCTATTTGATAAGCCATAACTCGGTTTCGACCTTGACGTTTCGCTTCGTACAGCGCCATGTCGGCTCGACGTACAAGCTCTTTAGGTTGCACGTTTTCATTATGATCAATCGTTGCAAAACCAATTGAAAGCGTTAATCTAATCGCATCTTTGCCTTGCGCAAAAACCATATCCTCAACACGCTTTCTTAATCTTTCACAGAAGAATTCAATTCCTGATAACGGGGTCTCCGAAAGGACAATTAAAAATTCATCGCCACCATATCTGGCTGGAATATCCACTGTGCGAGTGCTTGATCTAATAATTTTTCCGACTTCAGATAAAATATAACTTCCGAACAAATGATCATGACCATCATTCACAGATTTAAAACGATCCATGTCCATCATCACAACAGTGACGGGTCTTGAAAATCGTTTCGATCTTTCAATTTCAAATTCTAATTTTTGATACAGCGAACGCATATTAAATAAACCCGTCAAATCATCGATTTCGACAAGGTTTTGTAATTTTTGATTCGTTTCTAAAAGTTCTTCTTGCATATCACGCACGCGCAATTGCGTACGCACACGCGCCAAAAATTCAAGCGGCACAAACGGCGAAGAAATAAAATCCGTCGCACCTAAATCCAAATACTGAGTTATTTTTTCTGTCGTCACATCGCTGGATGTGATCATTACCGGAATTGTTTGCAACGTCGGAATTAAACTTTCTAAAAAAGCGACTCCATCATTTTCAGAAAAATCAGGATCAATAATCACCAACTGCGGACGCAAATAATTTAAAGCTTCGCTGGCTATTTGTGGCGAAGTAAATCCGCGCACATCGTAACCTTCCCAACGCAGTGGCTCCATCAAAAGATCAAGTGTATCTTGATCTTCATCCAGCACTAAAATGCATCTGTTTTTAGGGTCGCGCTTCATAGGTATCTTATCGGCAAAATGACTGATTTTTTAAAGGGCATTTTCAGTAATTCTGGACCAAAACGAGACAGTTTTATTGAATTTAATTCTCCACTCAATTACTGTTTAAAGCTACGAGCCAGACAAAGGACTAACAATGAACGAAACACAACCGAACAAACATAAAGTGATCGAATCCAAATGGCAAAAAATTTGGGATGATCAAAAAGCGTATTTTGCAGATAATAATTCAAAAAAACCAAAATATTATGCGCTGGATATGTTTCCGTATCCATCGGGTTCAGGTTTACATGTGGGGCACATTGCTTCGTACACGCCCAGCGATATTATTTCACGTTACAAACGTGCCAATGGATTTAATGTTTTACACCCAATGGGTTTTGATTCGTTCGGTTTACCCGCCGAACAATATGCCATACAAACCGGAGTTCACCCAACTGTCACAACTGAAAAAGCGATCGCTGATTACAAGGCCACATTAAAAAGTTATGGATTCAGTTTTGATTGGTCACGACAAATTTCAACGTGCGATTCTTCGTATTACAAATGGACTCAATTTATTTTTTTAAAACTTTTTGAAAAAGGATTGGCTTATCAAAAAGAAGTTCCCGTAAATTGGTGCGCGGGTTTAAAAACAGTTTTGGCCAATGACGAAATTGTTGATGGAAAATCAGAGCGCGGTGGTCACCCCGTCATTCGTGTTCCAATGAAACAGTGGATGTTAAAAATCACGGATTATGCCGAAAGATTATTAGCAGACTTGGATAAAATTGACTGGCCCGAACGCACCAAAGAAGCCCAAAGAAACTGGATCGGTAAATCCGAGGGGGCTATGGTCAATTTTAAAATCAAAGATCATTCTGATATTTTAGAAATTTTCACAACCCGACCCGATACAATTTTTGGTGTCAGTTTTATGGTTTTGGCGCCGGAACATCCGTATGTGAAAAAAATAACAACACCCGCACAGCAAAATGAAATTACAAAATACGTCGACGACACCAAAAAGAAATCTGACCTTGATCGAAAATCATCGACAGAAAAAACAGGAATTTTTACGGGAGCCTTCGCCATAAATCCTTTGAATCAAAAATTAATTCCAATTTGGATCGCAGATTATGTCATGATGGATTACGGCACAGGCGCTATCATGGCGGTTCCTGGGCACGACGAACGCGATTTTGATTTTGCAAAAAAATTCGGTCTTGAAATCACCAGAGTCTTGCAAGCCAAAGATGAATCAGAAACTGATTTGCCGTTCATAGGCGATGGCACAATTTGTAATTCAGATTTTTTAAATGGTCTTGATAAAACTTCAGCGATCAAAAAAATGAATTCCTATCTCGAAGAAAAAAATCTGGGCAAAAAACAAATTCAATATCGTCTGCGCGATTGGCTTTTCAGTCGTCAACGTTATTGGGGCGAACCGTTCCCCGTGTATCAAGATCATGATGGCAATTTAAAACCCATTCCTTACGACGAGCTTCCAGTTGAATTACCACAGGTTGCAAATTACGAACCGTCCGATTCGGGCGAAGCTCCACTGTCGAATAACAAAGATTGGGTTAACTATACACATGCAGGTAAAAGTTTAGGTCGCAGAATAACAGACACCATGCCCGGCGCGGCTGGTTCGTCGTGGTATTTTTTACGCTACACAGATCCGCAAAATCAAACCGAAGCCTTCAACAAAGACGTCGCAAATTATTGGATGCCCGTTGACTTGTACGTCGGTGGGCCAGAACACACGGTTGGTCATTTATTATACGCGCGTTTTTGGACGAAAGTTTTGTTTGATGCCGGAATGGTTAACGCCGATGAACCGTTTCAAAAATTAGCTCATCAAGGAATTATCTTGGCACCCAACGGTGAACGCATGTCGAAATCACGCGGCAATGTGATTCCTGCAGATCAAGTCGCAAAAAATTATGGCGTCGATGTGATGCGTGTTTATATTTGTTTTTTAGGCCCGTTGGACAAAGACAAAGCATGGGTTGAAACCGGTATCGACGGCGTCAAAAGATTTCTGGATCGCATCGGCAGGTTGGTGTTTGACGAAAACAGCGGCCAAAATATTTTCAACGACGATATTTTAATTCCCGAGGTCGAAAAATCTGTTCATAAAACGATCAAAAAAATTACCGAAGATATCGAAAATATGAGCTTTAACACAGCGATCAGTCAGATGATGATTTTGGTCAACGATCTTTACAAACATAATTGCAAATCCAAAAAAGCATTGATGCCCTTATTGCAAGTTTTGCAACCATTTGCTCCACACATCTGTGAAGAGCTTTGGCAAAAACTTGAAGGTGAAGGTCTGATCGTCACTGCCGCTTGGCCGAAATACAGTGCTGAACTTTGCAAGGACGACGTCGTTTCTATGGGGGTCCAAGTGAACGGTAAAATGCGCGGCACGATTGATTTAGCCATCGATGCGAACGAGGCCACCGCCGTCACCGAGGCTTTAAAAATCACAACTGTTCAAACGGCACTCAACGGAAAAACTCCGTCGAAAGTTATTTTTAAAATCGGAAAAATTTTAAATCTGATTGTCAGCTGATAATCTTTTAAAGCTTTCAGTTATTTCACAAAATCAGGGTTGCAATTAATTGTTGATTGCAACCCTTTTCTATGTGAAAAAATCTCTATCAAAATAAAGTGCTAACTTTTTTAAACTGATCGAGGTTTTTTTATGGAAACAACAACATCTGTACCGAACGCAAATTCTTCACAAACTTATGCTCATGAAAAAGCAAGCTCTTGGAACGCAGAAAAAAGCGCCAAAGTTTACGGAATTAATAACTGGGGCAATGGCTATTTCAAAGTCAATCCACAGGGTCACGTTGTTGTAACTCCAAAAGGCGACAAAGGCCCATCGGCTGATTTGTATGAACTGACTCAAGAATTACAAGACCGCGGTCTGCGTATGCCGATCATGATTCGCTTTCCAGATATCATTAACGAACGTGTTCAACTTTTATATTCTTGTTTTCAAAAAGCATTCGTCGATCACAATTACAAAGGTAATTATTGCGGCGTTTACCCAATCAAAGTGAATCAACAACGTCACTTGGTCGAAGAACTTGTGAAATTCGGCAAGACTTGCAATTTAGGCCTCGAGGCTGGTTCAAAACCAGAATTATTAGTTGTTCTTTCGTTAATGAATAATCCAAATGCTGTGATTATTTGTAACGGATTCAAAGACGCTGAATATATTGAAACGGCATTGCTCGCACAAAAATTAGGTCGCGAAATTATTATCGTTGTTGATCGTAAAGACGAATTAAAAATCATCACTGATTGTGCAAAAAAATTAAATATGCGTCCTAAAATTGGATTCAGAGCCAAATTAAATACTCAAGGCGCTGGCAAATGGGTTGATTCTGCAGGGGCTCGCTCAAAATTCGGTTTAACTGCTGTTGAAATTGTTGAAGGTATCGAATTTTTAAAATCAAATGACATGCTGGATTGTCTTGAATTACTTCATTACCATATCGGATCACAAGTTCCATCGATTCAAAGTATTAAATCATCACTCAAAGAAGCCGCACGTTTTTATATTGAATTTCATGCGCTTGGTGCAAATCCGAAATACATCGACGTGGGCGGCGGCCTTGGTGTGGATTACGACGGTACAGGCTCTTCAGATTCGTCTGTGAATTATTCTGAACAAGAATATGCAAACGATGTTGTATCGACGATTCAAACTTTGTGTGATGAAAAAAATATTCCACATCCAAATATTATTACTGAATCAGGCCGATCACTTGTGGCACATCACTCGGTTCTCATTTTCAACGTGATTGGTGTAAATAATTTGTATCGCCAAAAACCGCCATTTCCTGCGACTAAAAAAGATCCAACGATTATGCAAGAGATGCAGTACATTCACGAAAAATTAAATGTTGAAAACATGAATGAATGTTTCAATGATTTACTGCAGGCGAAATCTGAAACATTGAATTTATTTACTTACGGCGTATTAAGCCTTGCACAACGCGCATGGTGCGAAAGCATGCATTTTGCTATCGCTACAAAAATGTTGGAACTAGGACGCATCACTCCTGATTACGAAGACATCGTCGAACAGTTGCGTACAGAATTATGCGATACATATTTTTGCAATTTTTCTGTGTTTCAATCCGTTCCCGACTCATGGGCTGTGGGTCAATTGTTTCCAGTGATGCCAATTCATAATCTGGAAAAAGAACCACATCACGAAGCAACGATTGCAGATTTAACTTGTGATTCAGACGGTAAAATCGAAAAATTTATCGACACTGAATCTGGCGAAGTGAAAAAAACTTTGCGCGTTCACCCGTACAAAGAAGGCGACGCTCCTTATTACATGGGAATATTTTTGACAGGTGCGTACCAAGAAATTTTGGGCGATCTGCATAATTTATTTGGCGATACAGATGCCGTTCATATTTCGATTCATGATTCAGGCTATACTGTTGATCATTATATTCCAGGCGACACAGTGACCGAAGTCTTAACATACGTTCAGTACGGTCGCGCCGACATGGTCGACAAAGTCCGCCAATACACCGAAGAATCCATCGCCGCTGGAAACATTTCAAAACAAGAAGCCAAATCTTTGATTAAACATTACGAAGAAGGTTTGTCTGGTTATACCTATTTAGAAGAAATGGAATAAGCGAGCAACGCTCGCCGGATAAGACGTTCGACGGCAATCAGTTTTAAATAAATTTCTGGCTTAAAAAATGTAAAAGCTAATTCTGCTTCCCGCAGAATTAGCTTTTAGTGGATCTACCGTCCGAGAAAGGACGGTATCCGGATGACACATACCAAACATATGCGTTTTCGTAAGTTTTTAATGATAACTTTAATGGTTTTGAAGATTATATCTATGCAAAGTTAAAATGTCCCTTATTCCGCCCA
>CANBND010000004.1 GCA_947370945.1 Pseudobdellovibrionaceae bacterium
GTCGGCCCATCTTTCCAATGGGTAGGGACATCGGCTATTTACCAGGAGATATTGAACAAAAATTGAATCCTTGGATGCAGCCAATTTTTGATAACGTAGAATTTTTAATGGGTTCTGATAAAAAAGCATCGGGCCGTGCGCAAGAATTAATTAACCAAGGAATGTTAAATATCGAACCGTTAACTTACATTCGTGGCCGCAGTATTCCGAAACAATATTTAATTGTTGATGAAGCGCAAAATTTGACTCCGCATGAAATTAAAACAATTGTGACTCGCGCTGGAAGCGGAACAAAAATTGTTCTTACCGGAGACGTTTATCAGATTGATAATCCCTATGTGGATTCTGCAAACTCAGGATTAACTCATGCGGTTGAAAGATTTAAGGGCCAAGAAATCGCAGCGCACGTCACGTTAACAAAAGGTGAACGTTCGGCACTTGCAGAGCTTGCAGCTAATATTTTATGACATTAGAAAATATAGACACAGGTGCAGATAAAGACGTTGGCTTCAAGGCCAGCGTCACTGCGATAATTACTGATAAAATGGTCAGACAATTTGCTGAAATGTCTGGTGATTATAATCCAATCCATCTGGATGATGAATTTGCCGCGAAGACCAGATTTAAAAAACGAATTGCTCATGGTATGATTCTGGGCGCATTGGTTTCAAGATTTTTAAATGAAAAAATTGGCGCTGGTGGAATTTATTTGGCGCAGACTTTGAAATTTTCAAATCCAGTTTTTATTGATGATGAGATTACTTTTCATCTTGAGGTGACAAAGCTTCATAAAAAACGCGGATTTGGTACAATCGAAACTATAGCGATAAAGCAAACCGGAGAAGTTGTTTTAAAAGGTGAAGCGACAATTATGATGGCGTATGGAGTTAAAGATTAATTTCTAAATTTTTTCGAAGTTCACTTTTGAAATCCGATGTAATTATTTTTGTATTCAATATTTTTTCTAAATTCGTCATTATTTCTGATTTGTAACCGCAGGGATTGATGCCAGCAAAGGCTGTGGGGTCGTCATTGATATTAATGGCTGCACCGTGAAACGTAATCCATTTTTTTACGGCAATGCCACAGCTGGCAATTTTTTTGTCGTCAACCCATACGCCAGTGTCTTCCAGGCCTGATTCAATTTTTTCTGAAGTTTTGCCATGCGCAGTCACCAAATAAGTTTTTAATGTTTGAACAATTGAATTTTCAAGTGCGCGCAAAAATCCGCGAACTTCTTGCGGACCGCGATTTTTTCGGGGTTGTTTGATATTTATAATTGGATAGACAACAATTTGTGAAGGCCCATGATAAGTTGCGCGCCCTCCGCGAGAAACTTCAACGACGGGCCCGTACCAAGCAAATAAATCATGGGGTTCTGTTTGGCGGCCTATTGTGACAACGGCAGGATGTGTACAAAAAATTAAAAAACCAGAATGATTTTCTGTTGAAGAAACAATTTCAACATATTCAAGTTGTTTTTGAAGGGCTGCTTCATAGTCGATCAAGCCCCAGTCTTCGAAAATCATTTTAAATATGAGCGCCTTTACCAGCACCATTCAAAGGCTTCTGAATGATGTGAATTGCGTGCCCTAAAGTGGCTTCGGCAGCCTCCATCATTGTTTCACCCAATGTTGGATGCGGATGAATTGTCAGCGCGATATCTTCGATACGAGCGCCCATTTCAATAGCCAACGCCGCTTCAGAAATTAAATTTGAAGCATCGGGCCCAACGATATGAACACCTAAAACGACGTGCGTTTTTTTATCTGCGATCATTTTTATAAAACCATCTGTTTCAATCATGCTGACTGCGCGTCCATTTGCTGCGAACGGAAATTTTGAAATTAATAAATCTGTGTAACCTTTGGCAATACATTCAGCTTCGGTAATCCCTGCGGCTGCGATTTCGGGATCAGTGAAGACTACAGCTGGAACAGTTTTTGCGTCGTACACGCGGTTAATTCCAGAAATAATTTCTGGAACCATCACGCCCTCAAACGAAGCTTTGTGCGCCAACATCGGTTGACCACAAATGTCGCCGATGGCGAAGATATTAGAAATATTTGTTCTGCGCTGAGCATCGACTTTGACGAAGCCGCGCTCATCAACAGTGATTCCAGCGGCTTTAAGATTTGATTGATCGCCATTCGGTCGTCGACCAACAGTTACTAAAATTTTATCGACAATAATTTTTTCGTCTTTGCCGTTTAATTCATATGTAACTTCATAGCCACTAGTAATTTTTTTCTGAGACTTTGCTTTGGCTCCATATTTAATTTGAATTCCGTCTTTGACGGCTTTGCGTGCGACAACTTGCGCGCAATCTGGATCAACAACGCCAGCAAGCAATGTTGTGTTGGCTTCGATCACTGTGACTTCTGTGCCTAACTTTTTTAAATAGGACGAGATTTCAAGGCCAATGTATCCACCACCAATAACAGCAACGCGTTTTGGAATTTCATTGAATGCCAGTGCGCCAGTAGACGAGCAAATATCTTTTTCATCAAACGGAAAACCGCCAATTTCAATGGGTCTAGAACCTGTTGCAATAATAAAATATTTTGCTGTGATTGAATCAGTCCCCGTCGCAGATTTAACAGAAATTTCTTTTGAATTTTTAAATGCAGCTTCGCCTTTGATGACTGTGACTGAATTGCCTTTTAATAATTGATTCACGCCACCAGACATTTTATCGCAGACAGATTGCTTCCAGTTGACCAAAGTTTTCATATCAACAGAAATTCCACCTTTGATATTTAGGCCCATCGTCGGAAAATCATGTTGAGCTTTGTGCAACATGTGAGTCGCCGTGATCATTGCTTTCGAAGGGATACAACCGACGTTTAAACAGACCCCACCGATCGCTTCGCGTTCGATGACAGCTGTTTTAAAACCTAATTGTGCAGAGCGAATGGCAGCAACATAACCACCGGGACCAGAACCAATAACAACGATATCAAAATTTTGTGTAGCCATTATATATCTCCCATCATATCTGGCGGTTACGCCAGTCCCATCATAAGGACGCCAGGATTCTGAATTTTATTAAAAAATGATTTCAAGAAATTTGCAGCCACAGCGCCATCGATCAAACGATGATCGCAAGTCACTGTGTAATTCATTGATTTAATAAAACCGATTGAACCATCTTTGTTTAAAATAGGTTTATCAGAAATTTTATACATTCCTAAAATAGCAACCTCTGGGTGATTGATGATTGGAGTCGCATAAGTACCACCGACAGAACCAATATTTGTAATTGTGATACAAGCACCTTTCATTTCGTTAGGCACTAATTTTCCGTCGCGTGCGCGTTTTGATAAATCAATAATTTCTTTTGAAAGATCCAAGATTGATTTTTGATCTGCATTTTTAATCACAGGAACAACTAATCCATTCGGAGTATCTGCAGCGAAACCAATGTTGAAATATTTTTTATAAACAATTTGCGAAGCCGCATCGTCGATCGATGCGCTGAACATTGGATATTCTTTGATCGTTGCGATAAGGGCTTTGATTGCAAATGGTAAATACGTAATTTTTGTTCCATTTTTTTCTGCGAAATCTTTTAATGTTTCGCGTAAACCCACAAGCTGTGTCACATCGGCTTCATCCATCAATGTGAAATGTGGAATAATCGATTTCGACATTTGTAAATTCTGAGCGATTTTTTTTCTGATACCAATTAAATCAACACGCTCTTCAAGATTTGAATTCGTAGAAGTGAACGCGGGTTTTGGAAAATTCATTGATGGAGTTCCCGCTGACGTAGCGCCAGTGCCGTTTGAAATAACCGCAGCTGATCCGCCTTTTGATGAAATCACATCTTCACGAGTGACTCGTCCAGCAAGTCCTGAGCCTGACATTCCGTTGATATCAACACCCATTTCTCGAGCTAATCTGCGTGTTGCAGGAGTTGCTAAAACTTTTGAATCAGCAACTGGAGGGTAAATTGTGTTGCTCATTGATGATGACATTGTCATTGCAGCCATAGGTGCAGACGTCACAGCTGGTTTATGATTTGTTGTCGCTTGCGGAGCAGCGGCAGCTTGAACAGTGCCACCAGATGCTCCAGATAAAACTAAAATTACATTTTCAACTTTGATGATTTCGCCTTTTTTAAATTTTAATTCTTTAACTATGCCTGCAACAGGTGACGGAACTTCAACAGTCGCTTTGTCAGTCATAATTTCTGCAACTGTTTGATCGGCTTTTACTGTGTCGCCGATATTCACAGTCCATTTGACAAGTTCACCTTCGGTAACGCCTTCGCCTAATTCAGGAAGTTTTACGTTTACAGTTGCTGAAGATGTTTGACCAACGGATACAGGGTTCGACGGAGTCGGAGCAGAAGCAACAGCAGCTTGCGGTTTTGGTGCCGCGGTAGCAGCAGTGCCTGCGCCATCAATTTTAATAATGACATTTTCTACTTTGATAATCTGACCAGGTTTAAATAAAAGCTCGGTCACAACACCTGCGTGAGGCGATGGAACTTCAACAGTTGCTTTGTCAGTCATAATTTCTGCGACGGTTTGATCGGGCTTTACTGTGTCGCCGACTTTGACAGTCCATTTAACTAATTCGCCTTCGGTAACGCCTTCGCCTAATTCAGGAAGTTTGATGTCGATTGTTGCCATATTAAATTGTCTCCTCAGATTGAGTTGTGCTGTTTTGTAATTTTTTATTTTTTTCGATAATTCCGTGCATAAAGAATTCTCCTGCACGATAGCTACTTCTGACAAGTGGGCCTGACGCTACATACAAAAATCCCATGCCTTCAGCGATTGTTTGCCATTCAGCGAATTTTTCAGGCGTCACATATTCAATAACTTTTAAATGCTTTTCTGTAGGCTGCAAATATTGACCAAACGTTACAACATCACAACCAACAGCACGCAAATCTTTCAGAGTTTGAATAACTTCAGAATCAGTTTCGCCAAGGCCTAACATAATTGAAGTTTTTGTATACATAGCTGGGTGAAATTCTTTAACAGCCTGAAGCAGTCGCATCGATTGTTTGTATTTTGCGCGCGGGTCGCGAACCGATGGCGTTAATCGTTCGACAGTTTCAATGTTGTGAGCAAAAACATCTGGTTTTGCATCAGCAAGGTGGCGAATTAAGTTTTCATCTCCGCGAAAATCAGGAGTTAAAATTTCAACGATTAAATTTGGATCTAATTTTTTCACAGTTTTGACAGTTCGAGCAAAATGGTCCGAGCCTTGGTCGGGCATATCATCGCGATCAACAGATGTAATAACGACATATTTTAATTTCATTTGCGAAATTGAATAAGCCACTTTTTCAGGTTCAAGATCATCGACCGGAGGCAAGCCAATTTTAGCATTGCCAGTTTTAACGTTACAGAATTTGCATCCGCGTGTGCACACTTCGCCCATCAACATAAACGTTGCGGTGCCGCCAGACCAACATTCGCCCATGTTCGGACAGCGTGCTTCTTGGCAGACGGTTGCTAATTTTAATTCGCCCAACATATTTTTAATGCGCGAATAATTTTCGCCCTGCGGAGCGCGAACTTTTAACCAATCAGGTTTTCGAAGCGGAGCTGGTTTTTGAACAGAAGCCTTATTTTGATCTGAATTTTCCATAGGCCCATAGGTTTATACCTGAGGCCTGCTCCGAGCAAGAATTTAGAGCTAAAATTGAACCGCAAGCTGTCGAAAATCAGTCGAAGGAGACTTGTTTTTATCGCCCCTCAACGAGAGAGAGAAAATGAAGAAAAAAGGCGATTATTGTGCGCCTTTTTTATGCAACATTTTTGAGGATATAGTTTTTAAGGTCATTTTTCAACCAGGACTGAAGCAGAACAACATTTTTTTCGCTCAGATCGACAAATTGAATATGTTTAGAGACTTTATCATTTTTTAAAATATGTGCTTTTAATTTAATATTAATTTTTTGGTCTGGAGAAGTGAGAAAGACTTCTAATTTTTTGTCATTCAAATGCTGAGGTAAATTTTCTTCGAGTAAAATTCCACCTTCAGAAACATTTTTAGTAAAGGTTCGAAATGTTTTTTGTTCGAAAATAAAAGTGGCTTTAAGTCGGATATCAATACGGACGTATTTTCTTTTTTCTTCAGGTCTTAAATTTTTAGTTTCCTTTTGAACCTCTTGTTGAATCTCTTTGGCGACTTTATTTTTTTTAATATTTTGAAGGCTGACAACATTATCAGGTTCTGCGGCATTAACCTCAGTAGAAGGTTCTGGAGCAGAATGAGTTACAGTTACTTGTGATGCTTCATCACTGATTTCTGGAAAAGAAGGTAAATCACTTAAGTTTTGTGAATAGTTTTGTAAAAAGTCTGGAGCTTCTACAGCCAATTTCCAGGATTTCCATCCTCTTTGACAGACTTTAACTTCGGCAAGATTTAATTTTTGTTGACTAATATAGTTAATTGCACTCGTTGAATCAAAAGGACCCATCGGAGCTTTTAATTTGGTATCGAAAATAAACCAAACAGCTTCTGAGTTGTGAGTATTGATTGAATCATTCATAAAACTCCCCGATAATAATTATGATTTTATATCGACAAAATACGGGCTTTTCTAAAGTCGAGTTGAAACCTAAAATAAATTAAAATTGATATTGATCCTCATTTAAAAAATGTTTCACATTGAAACGCAAAAAAATAAAAAACAAATCGAACGGCATTTTGGTCGAGTTGAGGTCTAAAAAGTTTTGACGCTATTAAGAAGTTGGACAGATTAGCCGATATTTTATTTATGAGAATGATCAATCTACTTTGCATTGCTTTTTTATTTTTTATTGTTGGTTGTGATGAAAAGGTTATTGTTGCTCAATCTGCATCTTCGGTTTTAGAAGTTGTTACTTCTGAGTCCTCAAATCAAATTGTTTCACAAAGTAATAAAGTTTTTAGCTGGAGTTGTAATCGCACAAATTCGGAAAAACTTTGTAAGTACCGAAGTCATATCACATCGTCGGCAAGTTTTGATTTTACTTCTGAACCTTATGGTGAATACGGTGCTGAAAAAAAGAAAGATCTAACTGGCGTCGTTGAAGGTGATTACTATTTATATGTTCAAGCCACTAATCAAGTCGGTTTAGAGAGTGAAGTCAAACAGATTCAGTTTCATTATTACCGCGTGCCTGTTATTAATTTAACAATCACAAGTTATACCTTTCAAAGGGATACATTAATTACGCCGATCAGTGTGACCTCATCTGCAGGACTTGTGCAATCCTATAGTGTATCTCCGGCTTTACCAGCAGGTCTGACGCTGAATCCAACAACTGGAGTCATCAGCGGAACGCCGACGGCATTTAGTGCGGCCCAGACGTATCAGTTAACGGGAACTAACGTCAGCGGAAGTTCTAATGTTGCTTTTACGATCGCCGTGAATGATTTGCCGCCAACCGGTCTGACTTATTTAAATAATCCTGCAACTTATTTTAAAACGATCAGTTTATCAGTGCCGAACACTCCAAGTTTAAGTGGAGGTGGTGCTGTTACAGGTTACAGTATCAGTCCGGTGCTTCCTGCGGGTCTTGTTTTTAATACAACCACGGGAATAATTTCTGGGACTCCGACAGTCATTCGTAGCACTTCGGATTATGTGGTCACTGCAACGAACAGTGGTGGTAGCGCAACAGCGACATTGACAATCACTGTGAATGATATAGGTCCTGCGGGTTTATCTTATTCAGCAAGCCCTGCGATTTACACAAAAACAGTCCCGATCACAAATAATACTCCATCAACTGTTGTAGGAACGCCGACGAGTTATAGTATCTCGGCGCCGCTGCCTGCGGGACTTAGTTTTAATACAACCACGGGAATTATTTCTGGAACACCAACAGCTCTGTCGATTGCGACAGTTTATACAATCACTGCAGCAAATTCGGGTGGATCAACGACAACAAGTTTATCGATCACTGTGAATGATGTCGCACCAAGTGGGTTAACTTATAGTACTAATTCGCCAGTTTACACGCGCGGTGTACTCGTCACTACAAACGTACCTATACAAACGGGTGGTGGTCCAATCACGGGCTACAGTATTAGTCCGGCTTTACCAGCAGGTCTTAATTTTAATACAGGAAATGGTCGAATCACTGGGACTCCGACAGGGTTGTCTGCAGCAGCCAATTATGTTGTGACGGGTACAAACACAGGTGGTTCTGTTCGAACGACTTTAAATATTACAGTGAATGATCAAGCGCCTGTGGGATTAAGTTATACAAATAATAATCCAGTGTATACGCGCATGAGTCAGATCACAACAAACTCACCGTCGTTCACAGGCGGGGGATCGCCGACATCATTCAGTATTAGTCCTGCGTTACCGTTGGGTTTAGATTTTAATTTGTTGAACGGAGAAATCACAGGAACACCTCTTCTGATTCAAGATGCAAAAACATACACAGTGACAGCGACGAATAGTGGTGGCTCTGTATCTGTGAATTTAACAATTGCCGTGAATGATATTGCACCAAGTGGTTTGACGTATTCGAGTAATCCTGCGGTGTATACGAAATCGTCTGCAATTACGGCGAATGTTCCGTCAACTAGTGGCGGATTTGTAATTAGTTATAGCGTGAGCCCTGCTTTACCAGCGGGACTCAGTTTAAATACAATCAACGGTCGAATTACGGGAACTCCAACAACAGTGCAACCTATTGCAAGTTACACAATAACTGCAACAAACACGGGTGGCAGTACAACAGCGACTTTACAAATCACAATCAGAGATATTGCACCGAGCAGTCTGACGTATTCAAGTAATCCAGCGGTCTACACAAAATCTTCAGCGATCACTCCAAACACACCATCAAGCAGTGGTGGTGCTATTGTCAGTTACAGTGTGAGTCCCGCATTACCTGCCGGATTAACTTTAAATACGACAACGGGAATTATTACGGGAACTCCGACGGCTGCAGCTGCTCAAGCAAATTATACGATCACAGCGACGAATACGGGTGGCACTGCAACGGCATCTTTGAGCATAACTGTAAATGATATTGCGCCAAGCAATCTAAGATACTCAAGTAATCCCGCTGTATATACAAGAACAGTTTTAATTACTGCGAATACACCAACAGTGGATGGTGGTGCAATTACGAGTTACAGCGTTAGTCCTGCATTACCTGCTGGACTAAGTTTAAATACAACAACTGGCGTAATTACTGGGACGCCAACAAGTTTGCAAGGTCAGCTCAGTTATGTCGTCACTGCGACGAATGCTGGTGGAAGTACAACAGCCACTTTACAAATTACAGTCAATGATGTTCCTGCAAGTGGATTATATTATGCTGTCAATCCTGCCAACTACACAATATCAACACCAATTGCAACGAACACTCCAACAGTGACTGGTATTGTAACAAGTTATTCGATATCTGCACCTTTACCTGCAGGCTTAAGTTTTAGCACAGTAACTGGTGAAATCACAGGAACACCAACTGTATTAAGTCCAGCAACAAATTATATTGTTACAGCAAATAATTCCGGTGGATCTGTGACAACGAATTTAACGTTGGCTGTGAATGACGTTGCGCCAAGTAGTTTAACATATTCAAGTAATCCTGCGGTCTATACAAGATCATCAGCGATTACTCCGAACACACCATCAAGCAGTGGTGGTGCAGTGATCAGTTACAGTGTCAGTCCCGCATTACCTGCAGGATTAAGTTTAAATACATCAACTGGAATTATTACGGGAACACCTACAAGTGTTCAGCCTATTGCGAGTTACACAATCACTGCCACGAATACAGGCGGAAGCACTACAGCCACATTACAAATAACAGTCAATGCTGTTGTACCAAGTAGTTTAACATATTCAAGTAATCCTGCGGTCTATACAAAATCTTCAGCTATTACACCGAATACGCCATCAAGCAGTGGTGGTGCAGTAATTAGTTATGGAGTCAGTCCGGCATTACCTGCAGGATTAACTTTAAATACTTCTACTGGTGTTATCACAGGGACACCAACATCTGTTCAATCAATAACAAGTTACACAATCACAGCAACGAATACAGGTGGAAGTACAACAGCCACTTTACAAATTACAGTGAATGATGTTGCGCCTAGCAGTTTAACCTATTCAAGTAATCCTGCGGTCTATACAAAATCATCAGCAATTACACCGAACACGCCAAGTTATAGTGGTGGTACACCAACAAGTTTTAGTATTTTTCCGTCGTTATCAGCCGGATTAAGTTTTGATAATACAACGGGTATTATTTCAGGAACGCCTACAGCAGTTGTGTCAATCACTTCATATCGTGTAACATTATTTAATTCAGGCGGATCGACAGCTGTTGATATTTCAATAACAGTGAAAGACATTGCGCCGACGGGATTAACGTATTCTACGCATCCTGCGACGTATGAAAAATCTTCGGCAATTACGCCGAACACACCATCAAACACTGGTGGCGCAATTACAAGTTATTCTATTTCTACGCCGTTATCCGCAGGTTTAAGTTTTGATACGACAACGGGAATAATTTCAGGAACGCCAACAGCCATTTGCAGTGCAACTACGTACACTATCACTGGATCGAACTCTGGCGGAAGTGCAACTTTTGCATTATCTATCACAGTCAATGATATAGCGCCAAACACACTATCATATTCTGATATGACACCGATCTATACGAAATCAGTTTTGATTACACCGAATAATCCATCAAGTCTTGGCGGTGCACCAACAAGTTATTCAGTGTTGCCACCGTTACCTGCGGGATTAAATTTAAATACAACAACGGGAATCATCACAGGAACGCCAACAATTTTAAAAACCACACCTTCAAGTTATGATATTACTGCTTACAATAGTGGTGGTAGTGCGACAGCCACGCTATCGATTCGAATCAATGATCGCGCGCCAACATCGTTAGTGTATGCCAATAATCCAGTGACCTACATGCAAAATATTGCGATCACTCCGAACACAGCCACAGTTGGCGGTGGTGGGGCTCCGACGTTGTTTGCAGCGCCTTCGTTGCCTGCGGGATTAAGTATTAATTCAGCAACAGGTGAAATCACGGGGACTCCGACAACATTAACTGCAGCTGCAGATTACACAGTGACTGTCAGTAACAGTGGTGGAAGTATTTCGACATTATTAAATATCACAATCGATGAACCTGCACCAAGCGGATTAACATACAGTACACCAGCTGCAAAATACGAACAAAATGTCGCGATCACTCCGAACACACCAACACTTGCGGTTGGAAATGCAGTTAGTTACGCGATCACGCCAACATTACCAACGGGATTAATTTTTAACACCACAACAGGTGTCATCACAGGAACACCAACAGTTCGACAAAATGTGGCCAGCACCCACACCGTCACCGCCACAAACTCAAAAGGCCAGACAACCACAACGACAATTACTATTCGGGTGTTAGCGGCATTTATTATTACGGTGAAGACGGATGCGACGAATACAGCAGGTTCAATGGATTCAGATGGTTTTTCACGTAAGACTTATTGTTTAAAACCAATAACTGATTATAATTTTAGTGTTGATTGGGGCGATTCAGTTATTGAAAACGTAACCTCATCGAATGGTAGTAGTACTGTTTGTCATACATATTCATCGATTGGTACTTATTCTGTTAAATTATTAGGTGACTATGCATTTATTGAATTTGGAAAAATATTATCCGCTAACAGTAGTATCGATTCATTTAAGATTTTGTCTGTGGACCAGTGGGGTACTAATGTTTGGCAAAATATTAGATTTGGGCTTTGTGAAAACATGCATATAAATGCATTAGATACGCCTGATTTAAGTAGTGCTCAGTCAATTGATTTTGGAATTGCAAAATCTATGAATGAAAATATAAATAATTGGGACGTATCGCATGTGACAAATCTTAGTTATGCATTTTATCGTACCAGCGCATTTAACCAACCCTTAGATAATTGGAATACATCGAATGTCACTGATATGAGTTACATGTTTGGCGATACTGCTTTATTTAATCAGCCACTGAATAGCTGGGATACTTCAAAAGTAACAAATATGAGTTATATGTTTGTAAGTGCACGAGCATTTAATCAATCCTTAAACAACTGGGATACTTCAAACGTAACAAATATGTCTGGTATGTTTTATTATGCTACAGCATTTAATGGAACAATTGGAAGCTGGGATACTTCAAAAGTAACTTCAATGAATTCTATGTTTCTTTTAGCAGGAGTATTTGACATTGATATTTCTGGTTGGGTCACTTCGAATGTAACTGACATGTCGAAAATGTTTGTCTATGCAACAAAATTCAATCAGCCAATCGGCATTTGGAATACTTCAAAAGTAACAAATATGTCGAGTATGTTTTACGGCGCGACTTCTTTTAATCACCCCATTGATTATAACCCGTCAACTGGTGCATGGAATACTTCAAAAGTAACAAATATGTCGAGTATGTTTTACGGAGCGAGTTCATTTAATCAAAATTTAAATTTATGGGATGTGTCAGGTGTAACCGATATGAGTTACATGTTTTTTCAAGCAGTATCGTTTAATAGTAATATTAGCACCTGGAATACATCCAGTGTGACAAATATGATGCAAATGTTTGGTATGGCGTCAGTGTTCAATTCAGATATCTCTGCATGGGACACCTCAAGTGTTACAAATATGTCTGGTATGTTTAATGGCGCCGGTTCTTTTGATCAGCCGATTAATTATAATTCATCAACAGGTGCTTGGAATACATCCAACGTAACAACAATGGCAGCAATGTTTCTTCATGCGTCAGTATTTAATCAAAATATTGGAGCTTGGGTTACATCAAAAGTAACGGATATGCATGGAATGTTTTGGGATGCGACATTATTTAATCAGGATATTAGCGGCTGGAATACTTCTGCAGTAAAAAGCATGTCATATATGTTTTCTCGGGCAGGAAGTTTTAATCAACCGCTCGATCAATGGAATGTATCGAACGTCATTGATATAGGGTGCATGTTCTGTGCAGCTACTTCGTTTAATCAAAATATTAACACTTGGGATATATCAAAAGTAACAGAGATGAGAGGGGTGTTTATGGGTGCAACCTCATTTAATCAACCACTTAATAATTGGAATACTTCGAATATTACGAATATGGGTGGAATATTTAGAGGTGCAACTTCATTTAATCAACCCATTGGTAGTTGGAACACTTCTAAAGTTGAATATACAGCGGAGATGTTTCGAGATGCGACATCATTTAATCAAGATTTAAATACATGGGATGTATCTAAATTAAGTATTACCGATTATATGTTTTATAATGCCACTGCATTTAATAAACCTTTAGACCAATGGAATACATCTCATTTTAGTAGGTTGAATTATATGTTTTTAAATGCGACATCATTTAATGGAAACATTAGCACTTGGAATACTGCAAATGTCTCATCGATGGCAGGAATGTTTAGTCAAGCGACATCTTTTAACCAGCCGATTGGCAGTTGGAACACATCAAATGTTGGTGCGTTTTCAAATCAAGAATATCTAGGTATGTATGCAATGTTCTATGGTGCAACTTCATTTAACCAAGATCTGAGTGGATGGGATGTTAGTCATATGACAAGTTTCAATATCAGACAAAATTTCGACACCGGCGCCACCGCCTGGGAAGCACCAAAAAAACCAAACTTCCCACCATAAAAAAACATTAAATCTAGAATTCAAATAGGCTAGATTTAGTGTCCACCAATACCATGATATTTATCGGGGTTAAATCGTACTTTTAATTTACAATCAGAGATTTTGAATTTGTATTGAAAGTCATTTATCAGGCTATTTGCATCTTTAGGATAATTGTAAAAATTAATTTCGCCAGCATCGAACTCGATGACGTCGCAATTCACAATTTTAATTTTGTTGTCGGCGATACACTCGCCAGTAACATTATATGTGCCCGTGGGCGTTGACGCAAAAGTTTTAAAACTAAGTAACCCCAAAAATATATAAATCAGTTTTTTCATGATCATCTTTCTTTTAAATGTTAAAAACATTGGCTTGAATTTGGATTACATCGGGCTAAAATTTCACATTTATCAGGGTCTAAAGTGATCAGCGACATCAATCCCGAATTGTTATTGTCTGGTTCTTTGTAATTGAACAAAGTCATTTGACCATTATTTATTTCAACGTAATCGACTCGTGAATGACCTGGTACGTAGAGCTTATTGCAATTAACGACCAAGTACGAATTGCTCTTTGTATAGTCCACATAGGTCACAAGGGAGTATGCAGTTGCAGAATTTAAAATAAATAAAGAAGTCAGTAAAATAAATTTCATAGATTCCTCAAGTCGTTTCTGAGTCTGTAGACTGAATTGTCTTTTATTCAAACATGAACGAGCTTCGAGAATTAGTTAGCTAAAACCATTCCAAGATGAGGGTGTCTTGTTATCGATTTGACAGGATAAAGGTGTCCAAAGGATTTACATTTGACAGTAGAATGTAACTTTAGATTGTAAGTATAAAAAAGTTTGACAGTTCAGCAATAAGATTTTTGAAGTTAAAACAAACCCCACCTCATCCAACGGCTAGATTTATCAAATCAAAGTCTAGGCCGTTGATCTTGAAATTGCTTAGAATGTTTTTCATGAATAATCTATTCAGATGAAAAGTGTTGGTGCTCGGATTATTAAGCTGTTTCAATTCCTTATCTTTTTGTTAACTCTGACCGTGGCTCAACTTGCGCTTGCGCAAGTCCAACAGTCAACGCCCGCAAAAATCGATACCGCGACCCCCGCAAAAACCCCGACAGCAGCCGCACCCAAGGCCGACACTGAATTTAAACTCGATAAAACGATTCTTGTCGATGAAGACAAAGAGCAAATTAATTCTTTATTCAAAGACATGATCGTCGTGCAACGCCGTGCGATCACGCGTGAAAATAAAATTTTGGCTGATACCAGTTTTAATTTCGATTATTCAGATTATCCCCGTACGATGTACGCCCTTGGGTTAGGTGCCGGGTATGCGCTGAGTGAATCCATTGAAATTCACGGAGTACTTCATCCTGTGTATGTGTCGAATGAAAAACCGATCGCGCAATCCGTACGAAGTTTGCAGCTTTTAGATGAAACTCAAGCCGAACTCTTGGCGGCAAAACCTGTGCTTGGTTTTGAGAGCCACTTGATTTGGGTTTTAGCTTACGGAAAAGATGCGTGGGGTCCGTTTGATTTAGTTCGCAGTGATACATTTATGAAGTTTCTGCTGGGTGCAATTAAATATGATGGTGGAAAAACAGGACTTAAGTTCGGTGCCATGTTTGGTAAAACCTTATTTTTTAGCCGGCACTTTAATGTTCGCTTGTCCGTTGGACTCAGCTCTGTAGAACGATATATTAATGATCAAAAGCAAAGTTCAATCGTTGGAAATTTAGAACCCGCATTATTTTGGTATTTTTAAAGGAGAATAGATTATGTTTAAAGCGATAAAATTATTAATGTCACATGGAATGTCAGGATATCTTATTTTGATCGCCGCCGTATTTTGTATCGTCATCGCGATCGATCGATTGTATTATTTGTACGTTAAAATTTCTCTGGATGCGAAAGCCGCTTTGATTTTAGTGCAGAAAGAAATTCTTTCTCGAAATTACAACAACGCTTTACAAATTTGTAACAATCACAAACAAGTCCCTGAACTGACTGTCGTACGTGAAGGATTACTGGCTGTTGAAAACGGGCGGGA
Source organism: Pseudobdellovibrionaceae bacterium (assembly GCA_947370945.1). Lineage (GTDB taxonomy): Bacteria > Bdellovibrionota > Bdellovibrionia > Bdellovibrionales > Bdellovibrionaceae > Pseudobdellovibrio. The sequence goes on from CANBND010000004.1 coordinate 15,706, forward strand.
AGCAATGAATTCGGCGATTTCAGCAGCTGTTCTTGATGTGTCTCGTGGTTGCGAAACGCGATTATCATTTTTGTCATTGATTGCAAGTTCTGCGACTTTACTGGGTTTGTTTGGAACGATTATGGGTCTAATTTCAACGTTTGAAGCCATCGCCAACGCGGATCCAGCAAGTAAAGGTCGCCTGTTGGGTAATGGTATTTCTGAAGCCATGTATTCAACAGCGGGCGGAGTTATCGTCGGTGTTGCGGCAATGATCGTTCACACAATTTGTGTTTCAAAATCAGATGTGATCGTTGGTAAAGCGCAAAATGCAGCATTAAGTATTGTAAAATGGATTGAGCAATCAGAAAGATCAAATGGCTGATTTTTTAATCAAGCCCCCACGTCGTACAGTTAAAGAAATTCCACTGGCACCAATCCTGGATTTGCTGACAGTGGTTATATTCTTTTTAATTTTATCGACGTCCTTTGAGGAAGTCAGACAAAATACAATACCTCAGTCGCAATTAATCAAACCCGATTCTGCGGACACTGCTAAACCTGAAATACCTCTGAATCCAAAAGTTCTTTTGGCTGAATCCCAAAACAGTTACAAAATTGTTGTGACTTGGACCGGAGATCACCCTGGCAGCCTTTCTAAAAATGTGGCGAAAGACAATCAAGATTATAATAAAAATTTGTACCAGATGACCCAAGAACTTTTAGATCAATATATTCAAAAATTTCCAAACGAAAAAACAATTCAAATCGGTTTTGAATCTAAAATTTCTTTTCAAAATGTGATCACAATCTATGATGCCGTCTACTCAAAGTTGAAAGATATTGTTCTTCTTTCAAATGTTGATTCTGATGCCATTTTAAGTTCGAGGTAAAAGTGAAATTTGGTAAAACTCATCGACATGAGCCCCATGAACCACAGCTTGCTACAATGATCGATGTATTTTCGATTTTAATCATTTTCTTGATCGCGGGAACTGCTATGGATTCATCGATTCTGCAAATTCCATCAGATATCAAATTACCGGCAACAATATCAGATGATACGATTATCAATGCTCCGCAAATCACAATACAAGGTGAAACGATCTGGTTTTCAGTCACGAAACAAAAATACCCATTGAACTTATTCTCTGAGGCCAATATGGGCACTCAAGAATTTTTAGATTTAAAAAATGTGTTAACTCAAGCTCTGGCTGAAAACAGCAAACAAAGTAATGCCATTATCAAAAATGAGAGCGCAGATTATTTGAATCTGGTCGCTGAAAAATCAACGCCGTATAAAGATATTTTTTTAGTCGTGAAAAACTTAAAAGATATTGGATTTAAAAATATTGTCTTTGTAGGAACAGTTCAAAAAAAATAATATGAATAGACTAACCACGCTGATTCTTTTATTAGTTATTTTTAGCTCAAGTGTTGGTCGCGCGATCGATTTTTCAAGCTTAGAAAGCCACTTGAAAAATTTTGAACTGATGAGTGCCCGTGAAGAAATTAAAAAAATATCACAGGAAAAACTCAACATCAAAGATTGGCAACAGGTCCGTAGTTTACTGCATTCACATCCCAGTGTAGGTTGGGACATACTGCTTTTTTGGGATACAATGGCGCCGCTGAGCGAATCTAAAATTGATTCTTTGATTAAATCAGCGGATCAGCAATCTCTTGAAGGCCATTTTTTAGAGGCCGCCTTCAAATATCAAAGCGTGATTAAGAAAATTCAATCCAAAAAGAACTGGGTTCAGGGGCCTAATTACCAGCTTTATTTAACATTGATGCATTCTTTAGGGCGAGCATTATATGGGGCTCGATTATTTAATGAAGCCTTTATGGTCTATCGAAAAATCCCTTCCAATTACATTTATTACAAGCAAGTTCAGTTTGAAATCATGTGGACAACTTTTCGAAGCCAAAAATATGAATTAACTTTGGGGTCCTTAGCCACTCAGTCTTCAGGTTTCTTTTCTACATTTTTAGAACCTGAAGCTTACATTGTGCAATATTACGTCTATCGAAAAATATGTCGCCAGGACGAGAGCAATCTTATTGTTAAAAATATTAATGATTATTTTGATAAATTGAAAAAAAATGAAATTTCATTGGATTTGTGGCTTAAAAAAGACGTCGAGACTTTATTATACAATCAGATTCTGAGCCTTGCTAAAAACAATCAACAAGAAAAAAATAACGAATATATCAGTTTACAAAATACAATGGAGCTTCGACGAAAAGCAGATCTAAAAAGACTGCTTGATCAAATGGAACTTGTCAGCGCCCATGTCAATCTGGTCCAAGTGAAAAAAACGAACGAACTCCGCAGTAATAAAAAGCTATTGATCGCTAATGAATATATCAAAAGAAAAGATCTTGAAACTTGGGATGTCGACGACAACGAAGTTTGGTCAGACGAATTGGGTCGCCATGTTTTCAAAGGTAAAAATTTATGTCGATAACACGTGGATTCAAAATGAAAAGTGTTTTCTTGGCCATCAGCCTGTTTCTATCAACAACAGTCTATTCTGCTGTTGAAAACTCATTCAAAGTCAGCACGCGACCTGAAGATGAACTGGCTCAGAAAAATAAGAAAAAAGATGAGAAAGTGGATCAGGTTTCAAAATACAAGCCCAAAGCAAAAAAAATTGAAATTGCAGTTGAACAAATCGAGACTCCTGAAGACCTAAAAAATAAACTTGATAACTACTTGATCATTCTGAACAAAGAAAAAAAAGAAGACAAAAAAAGGATGATCAAGCTGAATAGCTTAGTCGTTCGTTTACAATTGGCCAGATCTTTACGTATCAAATCAGGCGGAAAACAGTTATTAGTTGAAGAGAAAAAAATTCTTGAAGATTCAATTCAAGTTGCAGATGAGCTTTTAGCTGATACGTCTCTAGAGACTCCTAAAAAAGCCTATGTCCTCTATTTAAAAGGTATGGCCTATCTGGATCTCAACGAAAAAGAAAAATCCAGATCCATGCTGTTGAAATCGATTGAACTTGATCCAAATTCTAAGTTTAGCATTGGAACAAGTATTTATTTAGCGGATGTTTTATTTGATGAGCAAAAATTAGAAAAATCCTTAAAAGAATTTAATCGATTTTATTCAAAAATGAATGAAGCTGAAAAAGAACTCGTCGATTATAAAATAGCCTGGATTTATTTAAATCAATCCAAATTGGACCAGGCGCAAAGTATGTTCGAGAAAATTTATATACAAACAAAATCAGCCAATATGCTCAATGATGCTGTTCAGTCATTGGCCATTGTCGTCGGTGAAAATAAAGATCAAATGCGAGCTCTGAATTCACTTGAAAAAATATTTAGTCGAATTGATCCCAAGGATACAAGCGACAGAAAATTAAAATTGCTCTGGGCTGTATTTAACACTTTTCAAAGTAATATCAATCGACAGCATGATAAAATCACTGAAAAATTGCTCGCAAGCATATTGAAAACAGAAGATAAAATTAAAATTTGGCTGGCTGAATTAAAGGATGCTCGTTACGTTGATAATCATAAAATGCAAATTTATTATTATAATGAAATCATAAAAAATATTGAAATTAAAGAGGGTCGATTTCCTGAAAACTTAGTGACTTATCAAGAAGAAGTTGAATATGAAAGTGAATTTATCATTTCCTATTATCTTCAATCCTATACTAAAAAAAGAACACCTGAAAGTCTCACTGTTTTAAAGCAAGCCTTGATGAATCACCTTCAGTTTAAAGACTCTAAAAAAATCAATGATGTTCAGCTCTTGTTACTCGATTTACTCAGCGAAGGCACTGACAAAAATGAACTTTTAAGTTCCTGCGATGAAATGTTAAAATCCACTTTGGAGCCTCGTATTCAAGAAAAAGTGCTTTTGTATAAATTAGATGCTCTTGAATCGCTCTATCGAACAGATCAGCAAAAATACTCTGATTTATATAAACAAACCTTTGAACAATTTCTTCCACAGACAAGTTTTCCGAACTGGGATACTGTGGCCAATAAATATGTCGGTTTTTTAGTAAATCTGAAAGATTTCGGCGCAGCTTTAGAAGTCTTAAAAACAATTTATGAAAAAAACAATTCAGAAGCCATTTTAGAAAAACTAGCAACAGTATTTTTTGAACTCGATCAGTGTTCAGAAATAATTGAATCTAAAAATTATCCATTTTCATCATCAAAAAGTACAAAAATCAGTGACTTCAAGCGCGAGTGTAATTTGAAAATGGCATCCAAAGCTAAAGAGTCGCCCGAGCAATTTGGAAATTACGAAAATCATATCAAAAGTTTTATTAAATCTTCGGACGGGGATAAAAAAATATCAGGAATGTTAGACTACCTTGCCACACTTGAAAAAAAAAATCAGCTTGAAAAAATTTATCAGTCATTAACGACGGATTTTAATGCAGATCGGTTTAATCCAAAAGTTGTTCCATTTACTTTTAAAATTTCGGTCCTGCTTGAAAATATTGCTCAATGGGACCGCGTCTTTAAATTAACTGATCAATGTTTTGATCTTAAAACTTGTGCTGAATTAAACAGAGCCAAAGCTAACGCAGTCTTTGTACAAAGTGCAAAGTTTGATGCAAAAAAATTAAGTGATTTGGCTCCTGATCAATTGAAATATTATGAAGGATTTTTATCTGTTTTAGAGCCTTCTCAGTTTATTGAGTATAAATCAAAAACATCGAACATTTCAGCGCTCGATAAAGGTCTGCTTGAATTGTCATTGAAATTAGATCAGAGGGATCTTAAAACGAAAGAAAATAAAGCGTTGTTGAAAAAGTTCGGTTTAACTGATGATAGTGTCTCGCTTTCCTTTACAGAAACAGACACTTATAAAATTTTAAAATCAATTAATTGGAATAAACCTGGTCGCAAATCAGAAGCTGACATTGCGAAAAGTGTAGAAAAAGTTCAGAAAACAAGAAAGACGTTTGCGAATGATCTTAAAAAATTAAAATACGATCAAATTGATTTGCTTTTAAATGAACTTATTATTGCCGAACGAAATTGTTCACAGATGATTCTATCTTCTGATATTCCAGCAGGCCTGAATGAAGCTCAGAAAAATGAATATCTGAGCTCACTCAAGGGAATTGCAGCTGAATTCGACAAAAATGTGATTGATTATGAAAAAGCAAAAGTTTCGGTGAATGAAAAAATGAAAAGCTTGAAGAATCAAAATGAAGCTGCCAATTTTAAAAGGCCCAAAACAATTCAAGCTTGGTTTGGGCAAAAAGTAAAAGCAAAATATTTTTCACTCGTTGCCAATCAAGTGAGCTTAAAACAATATAAATCCGCAGTGCTGTTGGCAGATTTGTATAGGTCACAAAAACTGATCACAGATGCTGATTATTTTCTGATGCGATCAGGAGTCTTTTTAATTTCGAACAGTTCAAATGCAATGCGTGATTTTGTCTATCAAGAACTCAAATCAGAAAAACAAGAAGGAGTCATTCAAGTATGGAAAAAGCTGTAATCCTTGGAATAGTTTCTCTATTTGTTTGTATTTCATCTTCGTATGCGCAAAAATCTAAGGGGAATGTATTAGATTTTAACGCGAGCGTTATTGAGGGTGAATTGAAAAGACCACAATTGTTTTTAGAACTTGGTACAGATATTAAAGATTATAGTTCAGTTTTACTTCAACGAGATGATTTTAACGACTTTCATGCGCTTGATATGAAACATAGACTTAAATTTATCGAGTAATTAGATATGTTAAAAAAATTAAGAATATCAAAATCAAAATTAGAAATTTTAAATATCTATCCCAATTCTCCATTGGTATTGATAGGTCGTTCGCCCTTATGTGATGAAATTTTACGAGCACCTGGCATACAGCCTGTCCATTTTCTGCTGGAATGGCTCGGAGAAGGAGAATTTAATCCTTCTTCAGGTGAATGGACTATCTATGATGTTTCAAAGTTGAATCATCATACTGAAAATCAGTCTTCATCATCAGCTCTGTCAGATGGAATTTTATTAACTGAACAGTCACAGACGATTGGTGACTTTCAGTTTTCCTGGTATGAAGATCGTATTGCCGAAGTTCAATTGGATAAAGGGTTACTGTCAGAGAACCTTATGAGATCATCGTACTCGGATGAACCTGCCATTAAAAATAACCCAAAATTAGCTTTAGAAATTGTAAAAGTGAATAGAAATGATAATTTTGTTACAGATATTGATCATGTCTTTTTAGGCGATTCCTGTTTGATTCGAACTGCAATTTCGCCTGAAATTAGAATTCATTGGAAACTTCAAAGTCAAAATGTGAATTTATCCTTTTTGAAAGAACCTGAATCAAGTTATACCATTAAAGGCGAGCAGATCGATCTTAAAAATTCACCTGTTGAAATGAATAATGTTTACAGGATCTTTTTTCAAGAATCTGAATATTATTTCAGGCTCGTTCACCGTATTCAAATCCCTGCAGTTCCTTTGGAAATTTTTAAAGATCATTTTTTTAAATTACTCGCTTCAATTTTTGTCATTTCGATTCTGCTATTTTGGGTGATTTATAGTTTTGTTTCGCTCCAAGTGATCGACAACAAATCTGAAGAGCCACGAATTGTTAAATTAAAAACTATCGATTTAAAACCAGCACCTCCGCCGGCACCTCCAGCTGCGATTGAAAAACCCCAAGAGGTTACCTCTGAAGTTCAGGTTCCGCAAAACACGAATAAGGTCGAAGAAAAACAGCAACCTCAACCAGAAAATAAACCAGTTCCTAAAACTGTTAAAAATATCCATGCTCCTAAAGCACCTGCCAAGGAAAAGAATGTCGGTAGTTTGGGTCTATTGGCAAAGTTAAAAAAATCGCAAACGAATGACAATAGCAACTCTCAAGCTCTGGCGAAAACTTTGAATGATAACGTTGCCGCCTCACAAAATACAGGTGGCGTTTTATTAAAAACGTCTAAAGAAGCTTCGCTTGATGCGAACTCATTAAAAAGTAAAACGAATAATTCAAATGACCTTGAATCAGCTTCAACGAATCTCAATGGCTCAAAAGAATTAACTGATGGAAATAACAAAGCCTTAGTTTCTGATAAGGGTGTCGATTCAAGCCAGTTTAGTGCTTCTCAGGGGCAACAAAATGGAAAAAGAGATTTTTCAGAGGGAAATAAACTAGGTCAAGATGGAGAAAGCGTTTCAGGTGGTCTGACAAAACAGCAAGTCAGTGACAGTATTGCTGAACACCGTCGCGAAATAAGAACGTGTTTTGAGTCAGCGCTTTCTGTCAGAAATAATTTAAATGGAGTTGTTTCTTATCAATGGAGTATTTCGGCGGATGGAAGTGTAACTTCAATTAAAATTAAATCGTCAGAAACAGGCAGTAATTTGTTAGAAAGTTGCGTTATGCAAGTGATCCGAGAAATTAAATTTCCAAAAGCTGCGAATGGGCAAAGTACAGTTGTTATTTATCCGTTTGTATTCAAGAAAACTTAGAAACTGACCCGCTTTTAAAGAGGATTTTTGCTTTTAAGGAGCATTAGATGGGGTCAGTTTCTAGGTGATTCGGCAAGAATTTTGAGTCAAAGAATTGATGAGCTGTGGTTAAGCTGATTTAGTTTCCGCATTAAGAACCTGATCTTCGTGAATAACGTGTTTAAGCAGCTGAAAGTGTTCAATTTGAATAGGTTCTGGTATGTCTTTATAGCGTTCAGATTCGCGAACCAAAGAATTAAAATGATTTGTCATAGATTTTAATTCTGCTGTTAAGGCCACGATTTCAAATATCGAAAGCATCGTTGGCTGGTCGGCTTCATAGATTTTCTGCCAAAAATGGATATTTTCAAAATTGTTATTTAGATCTGATTTTTGCATTGAAGAATTTTTTTCAGATTGAATTTGTTCAATCTGATCATTAAATCCGACCTCGGTTTGAGAAATTAAATCGTATATTTTTTTAAGTCCGAGCATTAATTTTTGAAAGTTTTCGTTTGCAGCCAGGTCGAGCTCTGAAATTTCTTTGTAGTTCAATTTAATTTCTTGAATAATTTTTTGGTCAAGTCCATTGGCTTGTAAAAATTGGTTTGATTTTTGGCGAAAATTTCGTTTGATATTCATTCTGAGTAATGAAATTTGGGCCTGCATTTTAGTAATATTTTGCTTTTTTTGAAAAATATAAATCATCGTGGCGACGTGTTTTAACGACCAGACGATTAAGATCAGGATAAACAACTGATTATAAATTTGACTGATTTCTGTAAATGCATCCACATTTAGTTTTCGGCAGTTCGCCATTAAATCTGAATGGCCTGTTTCAAAATAGGACACTTTTTTGAAACAGTTCTGAATCAGGTTGATGAGTTGCGTATAATCCTATTTTGTGACATAAAAATGAAATGAATTTAATGTTTGAACCACTTCGAAAAAAACTGACGCTCCCTTTATTAAAGGCCATCCAAAACTGCGGCGTTATGTCGTCATCCGAAGAAATTTATAAATTTCTAGTAGAACCGCCGAATCCTGATATGGGTCAATTGGCGTTTGGCTGTTTTGTAGTTTCTAAAAATTTAAAAAAAGCTCCAGCTGTTGCAGCTGTTGAAATTAAAAATCAATTGGAAAAAATCGAAGGCGTCGATTCAGTCGAAGCCGCTGGGCCTTATCTAAATTTTAAATTCTCATCACAGTTTTTGGCAGAAAGTATTTTAATTCCGATTTTAAATAAAAAAACTTTTTCTGAAAATCTGGTCGTTGATGCACCGAAAACAATGATCGAATATTCGCAGCCCAACACACACAAAGAATTGCACGTAGGACACATGCGGAATTTATGTTTGGGTGATGCACTTGTTCGTTTGCTTCGTCGCAGTTACGGGAATAACCAAATCATCAGCTCGACATTTCCGGGTGATGTGGGCACGCACGTTGCTAAATGTTTGTGGTATATTAAAAATCATATTGGTCTGAATATCTTGGATCAAAAAAGAAATTCACCAGATCGTGGTGAATGGCTGGGGCAGATGTATTCTGCCGGAAATATTAAACTTGAAGATGAAGCGATTGTCCCAGAAAAATTTGAAAAGAATAAAAAAGAACTCACATTAATTTTAAAACAACTTGAATCGGCATCCGGTGAATTTTATGATTTATGGAAAGAAACCCGCGAATGGTCAATTCAGTTGATGCAGAAAACATATGTGTGGGCCGATGTCACTTTTGATAAGTGGTATTGGGAATCTGACGTTGATGCAGATTCCGTTCGAACAATTAAGAAATATTTCGCTGAAGGTAAATTGGTCGAATCGCAAGGTGCCATTGGTCTTGATTTTGACTTTACAACAGAAACTCAAAAAGAAAAATTAGGATTTTGTTTGCTGCTAAAATCAGACGGCACAGGTTTATATGCAACCAAAGATATCGAATTAGCCCGCCGTAAATTTGAAGATTATAAAATCGAAAAATCAATTTATGTTGTTGATCAACGTCAAGCTTTGCATTTTAAACAAGTTTTCAGAAGTTTGTTGCATTTGGGTTTTGAACAAGCCAAAGACTGTTTTCATTTGCAGTATAATTTTGTCGAATTGCCAGATGGCGCAATGAGTTCGCGTAAAGGCAATATTGTGCCGTTGATGTTGTTGGTAGAAAAAATGCAGAATCATGTTCGTACCGAATATTTATCGAGGTATGAATCAGAATGGTCTGCAGATGAATTAAATTCTGTGGCAGCCTGTGTGGCCAAGGGCGCCATCAAATACGGAATGTTACGCCAAGATACAAATAAGAAAATTGTTTTTGATATGAATGAATGGTTAAAGTTGGACGGCGAATCAGGCCCGTTTATTCAGTATTCATACGCCCGAATTAATTCATTAATTAAAAAAATAAATATCAGTATTGATGGTGGTGTCGATAAAAATTTCGATGGTGGTTTATTAATTCATTCCAGCGAAATTAAACTGATGCAGCATTTGATGAATTTTAATACTCAAATTTTATTATCGGCTGAAAATTACAAACCAGCGTCACTGTGTACGTATTTGTACGAGACGGCGAAAAAATTTAATTCGTTTTATCACGACTGTTCGATCAGTCAGGCTGAAACGATAGAATTAAAAAAAGCACGCTTGGCTTTAGCAATGAGCACTGGCGAAATTTTAAAACAGGGCTTATCGTTATTGGGAATTCCTGTTCCTGAAAGAATGTAATGAAATTTCAAAAAAAATTATTTGAGGGTCTATTATTGGATCGTTACAAAAGATTTTTTGCTGATGTTGAACACAATGGCGAAAAAATAACGATTCATGTTCCGAACACAGGCAGTTTGAAATCTGTCATCGAGAAAAAACCAACAACACCGCAAAAATGCTGGTTCAGTTTACACGGTGATGAGTCGAAAAAATTAAAAGGCACATTAGAAGCCATTCAAACTATCGACGGCGCATGGGTCGGCGTGAATACATCCAACCCCAATCGAATTGTTACAGAAGCTGCAAATAAATCCATTGATTCGGGCAAACCATTTTTACCGCACTGGCAGGGTTTTGGTTTTTACAAACCAGAATATAAAATTAATAAAGAATCCAGACTGGATGGTGCATTTTTAAAATTAGAATCAGATTTAGAAAATCCGAAATCAAAAAAACATTTTATTGAAATCAAAAACACAACTTTTCAATCAGATGTTTCAGGTGATTCTCATGCACAATTTCCAGATGCAGTGACCGAACGTGGTCAAAAGCACTTAACTGAAATGATGAAATTAATTGATGAAGGTCATACGTGTGAATTAATTTTTGCAGTTCAAAGAAATGACGTAAAATACTTTTCTGCAGCGGAACAGTTCGATCCAGCGTACGCAAAGCTTTTGGTGAAGGCTGAAAAAATGGGAATGATTATTTCGCCTTTGATTTGTGAAATCACAAGAGATCATGTTGTTTTAACGAATCAGCTTTTGAAGTTAAAATAAGCTTTTACAAGACATTTGTTTTGTTTGCGGTACAGAATCTTTGATCATTTTCAACAAATCTGGATAATCTTTCAATTTCAAATTTTTTTCTTTCAGTAACAGATCTGTCATATATATTTTATTTTTAAGTGCTATTTTTTGAACAATTTGATCAAATGTCAGAGAACTTTTTGCATCTGATAGTAAAATTTCAATGGCTGTTATGCCACGATTTAATTTTAAAAATTCATAGTTTAAGTCTTGGCCTTGATCCAGCGACCAAGCAATCCATTCAGACAAAGATTGTTCTTTGATTTCGTTTCTTTGAATTTGTAAACATCGTTCAACAACCAGTTTTCGAAAAGCTGCAGTTTCTTTTTGATTTTTTGATAACAGAGTTAAGTGTTTTAAAATAAGTTCAGTATGATTTGTTTTAATACCAAGACCCAGCAGCAGCGCACTTTTTTGCTGGTCGGCAGTCAGTTGGCCCGTCATACCGAAATCCAGTAAATTGACTTTGATTTCAGGGTCAGTGATTTGCATCATCATGTTGCCCTGATGTAAGTCAGCGTGAAAAAAACCGCCTTTAAAAAACACTTCCGTTAACCAAAGCTCAGCCGTTTTTTCAGCGATGATTGTATACAGATCAGGGTAAATTTCTTTGTATTGAACAAGTTCTTTGTAAGGTTTTTGTCCAAAAACTAATTCTTGGGCCATCAATTTTTTATTTTTTCCCAGAGAAAATGTTTTCGGAACACTGAACTGCAGTTCATTTTTTTGTTCGTTGAAACGAATAACTTCTGATTTTGAATATATTTTTTGTGCTTTGTTTTGATCTTTGATTGTGCGCACTAAATCGAGCTCTTCGGTGACTGAATTGTTCAGATCATCAATCAGGTCAGCAAGTGAGGGCAAATTTAAATTTTTAAGTTCAGGATCATTATCGATTTCTTTCGCTATGGTCTTTAAAATTTGGTAATCCATTTCGACCATTTTTTCGATATTAGGTTTTAAAAATCGAATGACTAAACTTTGGCGTTCACCATTTTCATCTGTCATTTGCACACGATGTGTCTGTGCCATAGTACCAACGCCAACTGGTTTTTTTTCAAAGTAATCAAAGTCAGACACTTTTAAACCTTCGCTTTCGATCAGTGATTTGACTTTACGCCATGGGACGGGGCTGACTTGGCTTTCAAGCTTTTGAAATACATCTTGAAAATCTTTCGGAATATTTGCACTGCGCCCCATGATTTGAATTAATTTTTGAATTTGCGGCCCTGAATTTTGAATCATGACTAAAAAGAAATCCATGTGATTGGCATCAATTGGCAATTTTGATAATTGGTAAACAATTTCAATTTTTTGAGACTCTGGCAAATTTAAAAAATAAGCTTTTAAAAGTTTTCCGATGACAAGAGCCTGCGGGTTTTCCGTGGCATTCATTTTTGAAACAAATTCGGCAGATTTATTTTCAATATACGTCGTTACAAAGTCTTTCAGCTCTTGGTTGGAGCTGCGGTTTTGCAAAGCTAAGTCAAAACCAGCAAGACCTATAATCAGGCTTGAGTTGCGCAGAGTTTCTGTGCGTTTATTTATATAGTTATCAATTCTTTTTTGCAAAGTAGGGATGTCACTGTAGTATTCGACGGATTTTATTTCAGCTAGTAAATCATCATTATTTAATTCAGACAGATTATAATTTGAAAAAAGATCCTCATTCTGCATGGATTCAACAAGTTCTTTGTGCGAGTTAATTTTAATTTTCTTCTGTGTTTTATGTTCTGATCTTTTGAGTCTTAAATAAATATTTTTTACCAGTTCGATTTGTTCGGCAGGGTCTGCTTGGATTGATTTTAAAGCCAATGCAATGATCGATTTTTCAGACGAATTCAAATAAAACTGCGTCTGCGCACCAGCAAAACTGGTCGACACGGTGATCAGTACATAAAATATTTTTAACAAATGACGTCCCATATTTTTCCCTACAACATCACCATGCTGCTATTTTAAAGCCACATGGTTGTTGATTAGAATCGATATGAGAGCGTTAGGCTGTAAAACTGTTTTACAGAGAGACAGTTTGTGATTATTTAATTGCTGCTAAATGCTGATCGATAATTTTTTTGAATGCATCAATTGGGTAAGCGCCACGTAAAGAAACACCGTTGATCACGAAACCTGGAGTTCCACTCATATTAAAGCCCTTGGCTTCTTCCATGTCGGCAGCGATACGTTTTGCGATGCTTTCGTCTTTTAATGCAGCATCAATTTTCTTTTGATCAGCGCCAACTTTTTTAGCGACTTCTTTAAACCAAGCTTCGCCTTTTTCTTTTAACATGTTTTGGTTTTCGAAAACCATGTCGTGAAACTTTTCAGCTTTTTTGTGATCTTGCTGAGCGATGGCTTCGAAATATTTCGCAGCTGGCATTGCCATAGGATGAAAATCAAGAGGTAAATGTTTAAAGATCACGCGAACTTTTTCGCCGTAAGCTTTTTTGACCTCTTGAACTGTTTGGTAACCCTTAGAGCAATACGGACATTGAAAATCAGAAAATTCAACAATTGTAATCGGAGCAGATTTATTTCCGAAAATAACACGCGATTCGTCGATCGCTGGTTTTAATGGGTTTTTAAATTCTTCTTCGCGTGCTTTTTTTTCTTCGTCTTGAGCTTTTTCAGCAGAAACTTTTTGAGCGTCTTGCTGAGCCTTCATGACAACTTCGATAAATTTGTCTGGTGCTTTTTCGATAGCTGCGAAAACAATTGAAGGATCTTTTTCGATGGCTTCTTTAAGTTGTTTTGCTGATGGAGCACATGCTGAAAATGCAAGTGCGATTGTAGCGATAGTTGCTAAGACTGAATATTTTTTCACTGAATCCTCCGTTTGATTCTGTTTTGTTTTTTTCATTAAATTGAAAGCTCTGATAGTGTGACAAATTGAAAATCAAACGTCATTCATTTTTTATGAAGGGTACCTTTTGTATTGACCACGACCGAGGTCCAGTCATCAAACCCTAGACTGCACGAAGTCGTAAAAAACAGATATATTAGTGTTATGAAAAAACTGATTTTATTTTTAAGTATGGTGTCAATTTTAACCGCTTGCGAAACATCAAACGTTCATTCAACAGAACATTCAGCACCACCAAGGGCTGACAAAGTTTTCGAGCCCATCGAGATGAAATTAACTTATAAAAATTTAAAATTAAACGATTTGGATCAAATGATGGATCTGATGTACGAAAAAATTAACGAATATAAGAAAACTGATCAAGTACAAAAATTAAAAGAAGGCGCACAGATTGCTTATTCGCGTCCGGATGAAGATCGTACTTTGGACAAAGTCATTTCATTGGTTAAAAACCCACTGGAAGACAACGGCGAATGGGAAAATACCGTCGAAGCGATGGTTCAGCAAAATATTGTCAGAGTAAATGATGAAAAAGGCGATCCAATTATTCAGGTGACGGCTGGTGTTGTCTTAGAAAACTTAATTTCTGATTTTAAACCTTTATTCATCAAGCAATACAAATCCGGTGGTTTTGAAACAGAGATGATCGAAAAAATCGCTGACAGTAATGCTGCTTATTCAAAGTTAGCAAAAGCTGAACGTAAATTAAATTTAATGCGTATGAACAGCAGTCCTAGTGAAATTGCGAACCGTTTGATTGAACAAAAAAATTCTGTTTTAAGTGCAGAAAAAAAATAATTACGAAATTTTACGAGATTTGAAAAATCTGTAAGCCTGAATTAATCCAATAAAACCCGCCAGTAAACTGTATTTGATCAGATCTGTTTTTTCGATTTTTAAAACATGAATTGATGCCAAAATAAAACCTAAATAAACAGATCTGTGCAGCCATTTCCATTTTTTAACAGTTAATTTTTTCACTGAAAAATCGTTTGAGGTTAGGGCTAATATTAAAAATAAAATCCACGCGGAAAAACCTAATATCAGATACAATTTGGTGTAAATTTGTTCGACGGCTTTAAATTCAAAGCTTTCCATCGCAAAATATAAAGTTAAATGTAAAATAAGATAAAAAAATGTAATCACACCCAAAAATCTGCGATTTAAATATAAAAATCGAAGTACGCTGGGCATTTTTATTTTTAATGCGATCAGCACACCAATGATCAGATTTGCCATCAGAAAATAATACGACATTTCACCTGTTTTATGGTTCAAAGACTTTGCAGGGTCAGCGCCGAGGTCAGTTAAAAATACACGATAAATCCAATACCAAAATGGGATTGTCAGACAGGCTTTGAATAAATAATTTTGATATTTCTGATTCATAGTTTATTTTTACATCCTGTGGGATTAGATATTTTTCTTTAAATCTAAATTTTTATAAAGTGCTGCAACTTCTTTTTCATAGCCATTAAATAATAACGTGGGCTTTCGTTTGGGTAGAAAACTTTTATCTAATATTTTTTCGCTGGCTTGGCTCCAACGGGGATGAGCGACTTCGGGATTTACATTTGCATAAAATCCGTATTCATCAGGAGCTAGTTGATTCCACAAAGTTTTTGGTTGTGATTTTGTGAATTCAATTTTTGTAATTGATTTGATGCTTTTAAATCCGTATTTCCACGGCACAACTAATCTGAGTGGCGCACCATTTTGTCGAGGCAAATCTTTGCCGTACATGCCAGTTGCAATCAAAGTTAGTTCGTTTTTTGCTTCGGGCAAAGTTAGACCTTCAGTGTAAGGCCACGGGTATTGCGGCAGGCTTTTGATGTTTGTGAAAACTTTGGCGTCAGACATACTTTGAAATTGAACGTGAGTGGCGTCTTTGGTGGGTTTTAATTTTTCGATCAGCTTTGCCAATGAAAATCCTGTCCATGGTACAACCATTGACCAGCCTTCGACACATCTGAATCTGTATACGCGTTCTTCGACTCCGCCGGCCATTTCGATCAATTCATTCACCGAAAAACTTTTTTTATTTTCAACTAGACCTGAAATTTCAATGCGCCAAGATTTTGCATCCAGACTCCATTTTTCAGCTTTGGGTTTGACGCCGTCTTTTTCCAGACTGAATTCGTAAAAATTATTGTACGAAGTGGCTACGTCTTCTTTCGTCAGATTTAAATCTTTGGGCAGGGTATAGATCGAACTTTTTTTCGCATCACCAGCAAAAATAGTTTTCGGTAACAGCATCAACATTCCGAATGTGATTCCGTATTTCATAAAGACGCGACGATTTTGAAAATAAAATTCTGGTGTAATTTGTGGTTTTGTCATGACAATAGTCTTGGTGAGATACGATTTAAGGTCAATATCGTTTTTTCAAACAAGAAGCGTTATCTATTGTTCATAAAATTATAACCCCTCCCAATGACTAAATGCCCCCGCTAAATAATCCAAATCATTTTTCGAAAGCCCTTCGCTTAAATAAAAAGAATGCCATTTTGAAATGACAGTTTTCATTTTATTAAAAATATTTTTTGCTTCATCAGTTGTTAAATCAAAAGCATCAGATTGTGATAATAAATTTTCTAAATTAAATACGCGCCCCTGTGATCCAAATTTCATAGCTAGATAACGTGTTGTGCCGGTTTCAGGTTTTGGAACTAAATCATAAACGGGTGACAAATGATAATCGTTAGTGCCGTATAAAAATCCGTGGTTTCTGGGATGATCGTCCGTATTTGAAACCAAGCCGTTAAACACGATTCGTTTAAACATTTCGTGCAGATCGTTTTTTGGTTTTTTGATCCAGCGGCGCATTTGATCTGCCAAATCAATATAGGACCAATTCGAATAATCTTTTTCGTCCAAATTCATTAACGTCAGGCCACTGATAAAATGCGTGCGATAAAAGTCATTTTGTTTTTTTTCAAAACGCCTATCAAAGCGCTGAATTAAAAATACGTCTTGGTTTTTAATTTTGATCAATTCAATATTTGGAACATTCAATCCGCATTTTTTTGCAAGTTTCATCGTCGCATATTCAATGCTTGAAATATTGTATTTGTCATAAGCCGACGGAAATTTTACCAGCCATAATTGATTGTTATGTTCGACTGTGGTTTTTGGTCGAGCTCCGCCGGCAGATGGGCCTGCCATTAGAATTGATTTTTCAGCTTCATCCAGTGGTAAATCTTGTTCAAGCTTGTGTGCCGCTGCAATTAATTTTTCAAGTTGAATCGTTTGATTAAATTTTCTTACGGGCGCTGGCGGAACTTTTCCATGACCAAATGACAGCGCGCCGATGCGATCATCGGCAGAATTTAATAAATAACCAATCGTATCGTGTTCCGAGGGCGGAGTATTTTTTTGAATGACATATCGGCCCCAGCCGTCAGGGCTTGAATCGCGAAGTGGACCATGAGTGCCTTCGTTTTTTGTTTCAGAAAACTGGCGTTCTTCAAGCGGTAAGTTATAGGGATCAATTGAAATTGCTGATTTGTTTTTTAAATAACTTTGAGCATAAACGAAAGTTCCAACATCTGTATTGGCTCCGCTGTTTGTCCAGTTGAATCGTCCAACGGTAACGGTTTCAAATGTATCTGGTAATTGGATGTAGACGTAACATTCTTTAGAAATCATTGTTTAACTTTCTTTTTTGAATTTTAATTTTTTGTGGTAATCGGCTGGTCATTAATTTTTGACCTTCGATATCTTCGGGGTTTGAAATTTGTAATAATTCTTTTTCAAGAC
>CANBND010000005.1 GCA_947370945.1 Pseudobdellovibrionaceae bacterium
CGAGAAGTTCGCGTCTTGGTTGAAAGTGCAAAAGTCACTGACGATCAATCGCAAATGTTAGCTCGTGATATCATTAAAAAAATTGAACGTGAATTGCCACATGCAGGCAGCGTAAAAGTCACTGTAGTTCGCGAAACTCGTGCGGTAGAAATGGCCCGGTAGGGCCACTTAGGTGAAACTGTAGAACTTCAACGTTAATAGAAAGATTTAAATGGACCCGCAAGAACAGCTTGAAAGAATTAAATTCGGTACTGTGGATTTTATCACAGATGCCGATTTTTTAAAAAAACTTAAAAAAAGTTCTGAAACAAAAAAACCGTTAAAAATAAAATTAGGTGCTGATCCAAATCGCCCAGATATTCATTTGGGGCACACGGTTGTCATTAATAAATTAAAAATTATTCAAGATCTAGGTCATCACATACAATTTCTCATTGGTGATTTTACGGCGTTGATTGGTGATCCGACAGGAAAAAACACAACGCGGCCGATATTGTCGCGTGAAGAAATTAATGAAAATGCGAAAAGTTACGCCGAACAAATTTTTAAAATTTTAGATCCTGAAAAAACAGAAATTGTTTACAATTCAAGTTGGCTTTTAAAATTAACATCGATTGATTTTATTAAATTATCTGCAAAATACACTGTTGCGCAGATGCTTGAACGTGACGATTTTACAAATCGTTATAAATCCGGAACACCGATTGGTCTTCATGAATTTATGTACCCACTTTGTCAGGGCTACGATTCGGTCGCCTTAAACAGTGATCTTGAATTGGGTGGCACAGATCAAAAATTTAATTTACTTGTCGGACGTGATTTGCAATCGGCCTACGGCCAAGCTCCGCAATGTATTTTAACGATGCCAATCCTTGAAGGCCTTGACGGCGTCAACAAGATGTCAAAGTCGTTAGATAATTATATTGGTGTCAATGAATCCCCCAAAGACATGTTCGGTAAAACGATGCGCGTGTCAGACGAATTGATGTTTCGTTGGTACGAATTATTAACAGATTTAAAACCCTCAGAAGTTTTGCAATTAAAAACTGACGTCCAAAATAAAAACAAACACCCACGCGAAGTAAAAGTAAATCTTGCAAAGTTTTTAGTTCAAAGATTTCACTCAGCAGCGGCTGCACAAAATGCCGAAGACGAATTTAATCGTATTTTTGTCGATAAAGGAATGCCAGATGAAATTCCTGAATTTGAAACTCATCCCGAAGAAATTGGTTTAGTCCAATTGATGACGAAAGTGGGCCTGTCAGATTCAAACGGTGAAGCCACACGACTGATTACAGGTGGAGCAGTCAGTATTGATCAGCAAAAAATTTCAGACAGTAAATTAAAATTAAAACTAGAATCTGGCCAAAAATTAGTTATCAAAGCTGGCAAGAAAAAATTCACGAAAGTTGTGGTTAAATAAATTTATGAGCACAGATGTACGAGCGACTCCAAAAATAAAATTCTTGCCGCAAAATATCGAAATCGATGCCAATCCAGAAAAAAGTTTATTAAAATTGGCCCAAGAAAACGGGATCAAAATTAAATCAATTTGTAACGGGACGCCTTCGTGTGCCGAATGTCGAATTAAAATTGTCGAAGGTGATCAAAACGTACCTGCGCCATCAAAGGCTGAATTAAATTTGATTGGCACCAGTTATTTTATCGATGGACGTCGATTGAGCTGTCAGGTTCGTTGTTTCGGTTCAATCACTGTGGATCTGACAGAACAAGTGAACAAAGTCGACACACAGAAAAAAGTCAAAGGCGTCAAATTTAAAGATCAAAAAGACATTCAAGCCAAACAAGACACTTTGATTTTAGTGGATGAGCCCAAACCTCAGACTGCGCCGCAAAAGGTTCCTCATTCGCAAAATCAGAACCAACAACCTCAAAAACAAAACCCGAATCAACATCATAAACAAAATCAGAACCAAAATCAGCAAACGCCAAAAAGCAATAATACGTATAATCCAAATTTAAAAAAATAATTAAAACAGTCATTAATAACCACGGAGACCATATGCAAATCACAGTTTTTGAAAGTACAGTTCCACAATTCATGTTAACGTTAAACGCATTAAAAAATATTTTAACCAAAGCTAAAACTTGGGGCGAACCTAAAAAAGTTGAAATGGAAACTTTTTTTCAAATGCGTTTAGCTCCGGATATGTTGCCATTGGGTAAACAAATTCAAATTGCGTGTGATATCGCAAAGGGTTTTGGCAATCGCTTAACTCCTGTGACAGCACCAGTGTTTGAAGACACTGAAAAAACATTCGAAGATTACATCAACCGTATTCAAAAAACGATGAATTACCTTGAAGGTCTTAAGCCAGAAAATTTCGCGGGTTATGAATCAAAAACAATTGAGTTCCCTTGGTATCCCGGAAAATTCTTAAACGGCAAAGACTTCGTCATTCAACATGCAATTCCAAATTTTTATTTTCACGTTACAACAGCGTACGCAATCTTACGTACAAACGGTGTTGAACTGGGCAAAGGTGATTTTTTGGGTAATCAGAACTGGAAAACGAAATAATTTTTAAATAAATTGGCACAAAAAAAGCAAAAGTGAATACTGCGCTGAATATTTTTATTTTGCAGAATTCACTTTTGAAGGACTTTAGTTCCGAGAAAGGAATTAGGTCCGGAATGATTCGTTGCTATGAATCTATTCGACAATTTTTAGTGATCGCTATAATGATTTTAAGAATTATTTTACTTATTATCGTTATTTGGTCGCATATAAAAGTTTTATAAGGATTTAAGGACTCTTCAAGGTTACTAACATGTACAAGCAGACCAAGGACTAGTGACTGAGATACGGCCTGTACGCGCCGGAATAAAGTTTTCACGGATGTTGGATTTTGCGAGGAGCACTTTTTATTTTTATACTTCTTAAGACGTAAGTTTTTTTCTCAATACATCCGCAGCCTTATAAATTCTATTCTTCTTTTCTGAATCCATTTTCTCTGCGGTGCGAACCATCATCGACAATCTGGGATTTTTTAAGAAAAAAGTTTTATGTTTTTCGATAAAGCCCCAATACAAACCGTCAACACCATCGCACCAAGATTCAGTGGCTTTGTATCCGCCCATTTTGCGGTAATAATTTGATCCACAGAAATAAGGTTTCGTTGCAAAAATTCCACCGTCTGAAAATAAAGTCATGCCATAGACATTCGGGCCCATCACCCAGTCAGACGAATCAATAAACATTTCCATAAACCAATTGTGCGCAATAGGTGGTTCAATTTCTAATAATAACATCAGACTTCCGATGACCATCAAACGTTCGATATGATGGGCGTAACCGTATTTCACAGTTTTTTGGATGGCAAAGTCCAAGGGAGCAATTCCGGTCGTGCCATCGTACCAGTGTTTGGTTAATTTTTTTGTGTGATTGAAAAAATTTGAAACGTCTTGTTTTTCAGAAAAATTTTGATAAATGCCACGAACAAATTCGCGCCAGCCAATAATTTGTCTGATAAAACCTTCGACAGAGGCAATATTTATTTTATTTTCTTTTGCAAATATTAGTGTTTCTTCAACAACTTCGGCAGGTGTTAGCAGCCCTGTATTTAAAAATGGAGTCAATACAGAATGAAAAACAAAATCAGAATGTTGGGGTATGGCATCTTCGTACGGACCAAAATTTTGAAAACGTTCATCTAAAAATTTTTGCAGCCATTTTTTTGCATTTGTCCTGTCAACAGGCAGCCAAAAATTTTCGGCACGTCCGGGATGATCTTTGAAATGAAGTTCTGTTAATTTTTGAATATTTTTTGTAATTTCAGAAGCTTTAATCAGGGCGATATCCTGAGGGATCATTTTCGCTGGCAGCGGCAATCTGTTTTCGGCATCAAAGCTCCATTGACCGCCTTCGGGTTCATTTTTTTTGTTCACTAAAATATTTAATCTTTTTCGTTGCTGCTCGTAAAAAACCTTCATAAACGGTTTTTTTGATTTCTTTAGATACTCTTTAAATATGTCTCGTGACGTTAAAAACATCGGGCTGGGCCAAATTTCAAAATCAATTTTATTTTTTTGTAAAATAGTCAGAACTTTTTTTTCTAAAAATTTATCTTCGATTTCATAAAAAAATACTTTTTTTATTTTTAATACAGAGATTGATTTCAACAGTGTGTTTTCAAAAATTTCTTTTTGATTCAATTCGTGATAATCGACTTTGATCTTTTTTGATTCAAGCTCTGCTTTGTATGTTCGTGCTGCGGCTAAAAGCAAAATAATTCGATGTTTGTGAAATTTGTGGTACGTGCACAGCTCAAAGTCTTCTTTAATAAATACGATTAACGGATCTTTGGATTTATAATTTTCTTTGATCAGATGTATTGGGAATAATTGGTTGGGTAATGTCAGTAATAAATTAGCCATAGGCTTTCTCGGCTAAAAAGCCTTTGATTTTGTGATTTGATCCAGTGAAAGTGATTTGAATTGGGTTGCAACAAACTTCACAGTCTTCGACGTAGGATTGCGTATCGTTGTTTGATGTATCGAGCAACATAGATATTTTTTCTAAGCAGTAGGGGCATTTAAAAAACTTTTCAATTTCTTCCATATTCAAATAACCACGTTTTTCTTAAATGCTTCATTGATAAAATAAATAATTAAAACAGCTCTGAGTGACCAAATCGTTGTTCGGATCCAATTGGTAGCAATCAATGATTGAATCGTTTGCGCATCATAACCCGACGACAGTTTACCATGCAAAGGCACACTGAAAAAGGCTGTCGCAAACCATATCAAAAGTAACCCTATAAAATTTAAACTGCTCGCGGCATTTAATTTTTGATCAAATAAAATAGCCATTCCCGTCAAAATTTCTATGAACATCACAGGGCCTACGATGAATGTAATCGTTGTTGTGTGAAAATTTTGATAGGCTGAAAATTTTGTGTGATCAATATATTTGTAACTGGGGTAATGAATTAATTGAACCAACCAAATCAGCCCCGTCATAAAAAAACAACTGAATATGTGAAAGATGTAAACTAAATTTATCATCATTATCCAATAGCCAATTCATAGCTCAGTTCTGTTTTAACAGAATTTAATATAAAACCTGAGTCGAAAGCTTTTTGAATTAAAATTTGTGCTTTATCCGCGCTGCTGGGGTTTTGTATCTGGACATGAAATTTGCAACTTTTCATCACAGTTTTTTTATTTTCATTTTGATCCACACATAAATGGGTTTCAACATTCAATTTATCAAATGTTAATCTTGAATTTTCTGCGTAAACTTTAAATGTGGCAATCAGGCAATTTGTTAAAGCCTGTGCGAAAAGATCTTCGGGGCTTAAGCCTCCGCCTGGTCCGCTAAATTCAGGTGGAATCGCGCACTGTATTTTGTGATTGTAGGATTCAACGGTCCATGTATTTTGGATTCCAGAAATTGTATGGGCAGAGGCTTTAAATTCGAGAGGAAGTTTCATTTGAATCCTTTGGTTTTAATCTGTTCAAAATTATTTTCGATGTGTTTCACAATAAGGACTGTCGCTGCAATCTTCGGGTCTGATTTTTTTTGGCAAATAGGGTCTGACTTCTGCAAAAATATAATATCCGGCATCCATTAATTTTTTAATCGCAGATTTTTTTGATAATTTTGCAAGCCAATGATATTTTGGCAAAATTTCCCAGATGGCGATGAAGGCATTTATTTTTGTTAAAATTTCTCCGTCATTTTTTTTAGCGTGCATATTTTTATGAACCAAAAATGGATCAACACCTTCGTTTTTAGCGTCGAAATTTTTCGCCGTAATATCAACAAAATTGATATTTTCGCTGCCGGTTTGTTTTTGGTAATGATGAATTTCTTTGGCGCATAACACACAAAGTTCATCGTAGTAGACCGTTAATTGCATCTGAGCCGCCTTTAGTATTGAAAATATCAAATTAGTTCAATATTTATTAAACTAATTCATTTTTTTGAATTTGTATTGTAAAATATCAAGATATTGGCGATTTCATTTTTTTGCTGTCGAAAAACAGAAGATAAGGATCAAATTGGGAATTTCAGTGAAGCTGAAAGATAAAATAAAACTGTTTAGCCAATCTGAAAAAGATCGCTTGGTTCGAATGGGTTGGGAAGACCGCACAACGTTCGATGCGATCGAAGAACAATTTGGTTTAACGCAAAATGATTTTATCCGATTTATGCGTACAGAATTGCCGCGTAAAGATTATGACCGTTGGCGAAAACGTGCCAATCAACAAGGTCATCTGAAACATTTAGAAAAACGCGGTTTTACGACAACGCGTTTTAAATGTTCACGTCAAAGTGGTGATGGTATAACCAAAGGCTGGAAATAATCAATTCAAACAGGGAATTCGAAATGAAAGACGATATTAAAAAGTCTATTTTAAAAAATGTAAGCTATGGTTATTCTCTTTTAAGATTTGGTGGATTTGCAGCTCAAGGTTTTTTGTTGCCGTTGATCGATCAAATATCGACCGGTAAAAAAAGAGAAGCTCCAGTTAATTTTCCGGAACATTTAAAAGCTGCATTGCCAAAAATTCAAAATTTATTAAAAAAAGATTCAGACAACATTGCGCAGGGCTTTTATCCCATAGATGTTTTATTTCCTGAAAGCCCGATCAATCATTCGTTTCGGTTACCAAAAATTGTGACGGACGCTTTTAGGTCTGCCAAGCGTCGTGATTCAAAATCAGCTCACGAATTTGATGCTGAAGCTACGGATTTTACAAAAAATTTACCTGAATATTACACCAGAAATTTTCACTATCAAACCAGCGGGTATTTGGGTGAAACATCCGCTGAGCTTTATGAGCACCAGGTTGAAATTTTATTTTCAGGAGCCGCGAACGCGATGCGAAGGCTTTTGATTCCACAGTTGAAAATTCATTTGCAAAATTCTGACGGCGAAGGACTTCACTTTTTAGAAATCGCTAGCGGTACTGGGGCTATGACAAAATTTTTAGCCTTAGCATTTCCAAAAGCGCAAATAACGTGTGTCGATCTAAGTTCATTTTATTTAAACAAAGCCCAAAAAAGATTAAATCAATTTAAACGCATTGATTATGTTCAAGGGGCCGCCGAGAAATTAAATTTCAAAGATCAAACATTTGATGTTGTTGTGTCATGTTTTTTATTTCATGAGTTACCATTCAATATCCGACAAGACGTTATCAACGAAGGTCAACGTCTGTTAAAACCGATGGGTTTTTACGGTATGATCGATTCTTTACAAAAAAATGATGACGAAGATTTTCAATGGGCACTGGATCGTTTCCCAATTGATTTTCACGAGCCGTTTTATAAAAATTATATCGATCATCCGATGGAATCATTATTTGAAGAATTAGGATTAAAGAATATTCAATCAGAAGTTGGATTTTTATCGAAAGCGGTCAGTGGTGTTCGGGTTTGATTAAACCGTAGACTTAATCATCCATCTCATCATCTCGTGATCTTTCTCAGAGGAACTTGTTTTCAAAAAATTCAAAACAGAATTATAGTCTGCATCGACTCTGTTTTGATTCAATTTAAATTTTGCATTCATGCTTTTAACCTTGATTTTAATACCAATGATTGCAGATTCCATTTGTGTTTTTATTTTTTCGGGTAATTGATATGTCCAATTCGTACCATTTCTTTTTTCAAAATAGTGTACACTTTGATTTAAAATACTCGATATGTTGCCATCGATGAGCTCGACTGTTCCATGAAACTGAACAGCGGCGTAATTCCAAGTTGGCACATTGAATTTATTTTCATAAATAGTCGGTGAAATATATTTATCCGGGCCTTGAAAGTGAATCATGATATTTTCGCCAAAATTTTCCCAATGGTTATTTGCTTTGGCGATGTGAGTTGTAAGCCAAATCTGATCCTCGATTTGTTCAATCACAAACGGTAACAAAGTTGTTTCAATATCGTTATTATTTTTGGAAATAAGTAGTCCTAACGGATAGGTCTGTATAAATTCAAAAATTAAATTTTGATTTGTTATTTGTGAATATTTTGGATTATACATATTTTGTTTGAGTCCATTCTAAAGTTTTTTTAAGATTAGGCCATTCGTTAGAAATAATTGAATATATTTTGTAATCTCGAATTCGCCCATCGGGTAAAACACAATAATTTCTAAGTTCGCCTTCGAATTTGGCGCCAAGTCGTAAAATTGCATTTTGTGATTTGAAATTCAGCGAGTCGGCCTTGAAAGAAACTCTGTTGCAGCCAAGATTTTCAAATACATATTTCAACATCAGATATTTGGCTTCGGTATTTACATATGTACGTTGATATTTATCACCAATCCAAGTTCCGCCAACTTCTAAATGATTATATTTTTTATCAAAAGTCATCAGACGACTCATGCCAATAGCTTCGTTGGTTGAATTTACAATCATACAGAATGCATTGCCATTTAAGTTTTCGCGTTCGACATGGCTGTTCTTGATGCCTTGCTCTAGATCATCGCGAGTTTTTAGCCCCCAATGAACAAAGTGCCATGTTGTTGGCGATAGTAAGTTTTTTTCAAGGTCATTCAGATGTACTATGTCTAGGGGTTCGAGTCGAAGTTTGTGGCCTATTAAAGTCGTTTTTTCAGACCATTTATTTTTAGGTTGATTTGTCATAGCGTTAAATTAATTCAATTATGGTCTAATTATAATAACCAATATTGATATTTTTAATAGACCAGATTAAAATAGCCCCATGAGAGCCAATAAAAATAAAAAAATATACGACGACTTGATTCAACAAATCAGATCGGGCCACAGAATATCGTTTGAAGTTTTGCCATCAACACGTGACCTCGCGAAGCTCTATCGTTGTCATCGATTTACGGTCATGAATGTTTATCAAATTTTAGCCAGTGAAGGTTGGATCGAATCGACTGAGCGATCGCGGTATATAGTCTCAGATAAAATACCATTGCTGGAATTAAAGTCGATAGTTCGATTAAAAAAAAGAAAAGATATCTCACATTTGATAAATGCCACGCAGTCCATTGATTTAGAGCGCGAAAAATTTCAAATTGAATTTTGGGGTGGACAGCCGGATTTAAATTTATTTCCTATAGATGAATTTAGAAGTATATTAGCGCAGGCTTTGAGGCGTACAAAGCCCGAACAATTAAATTATGGTTTAACTGAAGGTATTCCGACCTGTTTGAAAGAGATTTCAAATTATTTAAGACGCAGTCGCAGTTTGCTGAATAAAGAATTTATAATGACGAACGGGTCGCAAGAGGCGCTGTATTTAATTTTTAAAACTTTTGTAAAACCAGGTGAGAAAATTGCAGTTGAGCGAAAAGGATATTTACCAGCATGGCGATTATTTGAAAGTTTAGGAGCAGAGATTATACCGATCGAAATTGATCAAGATGGTTTAGATACGTCAGATTTACAAAAAAAAATAAAAAAACATAAAATTAAGCTTATCTACATTACTCCGCTGCATCAGTATCCGACAACAGTAACGCTCAGTCCTCGTCGTAGGCAGCATTTGATTCAAATTGCAGAATCAAATCAGATTCCAATTCTTGAAGACGATTACGATAATGAATTTCATTACACAGCGGCTCCGCCGAACCCCATTTCGACAGAAACTGACTATGGAATTTATGTCTGCAGTTTTTCAAAAATTTTATTTCCCGGAGCTAGACTTGGTGTGATTGGTTGCAATGCCGATATAAAAACGAGTCTTTGTACGCATAAATATTTAATTTCTCGTCAGACAGACAGCCTGGTTCAAATTGGTTTAACTGCTTGGATCAGAGAGGGCGGCTTTGAACGTCACTTGCGTCGAATGAGACGTATCTATGAACAAAGATATTTATTTATGTTGAATGAATTGACTGAAATTAAAAAACAAAAAAACATTAACTGGAAAAATCCAAATGGTGGAATGTCAATTTGGGTGAATTTAAATCAGGATTCAAAAAAAATTTCAGACCTTGCTAAAAAGCAGGGTGTGTTTTTTCAGTACGAATCCAGTATGGATTATTTAAATTCAAAAGGAACGCATTTAAGAATTGGCTTTGCTGGTGTTAATGAAAACCAAATTAAAGAAGGTCTGCAAATTTTAACAAATTTGTTAAAATAAAAAAAGCCCCCATCATTTCTGATGAGGGCTTTTTAGAGCTTTAAATTTAATCTTTAAAAAACTAAATTACTCTGAACGTTTTTTGAACGGTGATTTTGACCAAGCGCCTTGGCGTGTGGGTGAAGATTCTCCACCACGATCATCAGTGCGACCAGAAAAACGGCCTTCAGATGAGCGAGGTGCCGGAGCCATGCCGCGATCACTGCGATCGAATGAACGCTCTGTTGAACGTTGTTCTCCGCCGCCAGAAAAGCTGCCACGATCACTGCGTGGTTTTGAAAATGAACGTGCGCCGAAATTTTCCATCGGTGGACGTGAATCATTATTTGAAAAACCACCGCTACGATCATCGCGACCACGGAAACTTCCACGATCAGAAGATCCTGTTGAAGCTTGAGAAGGTACCGCTGGAGCACGACCTTCAGCGGCTGCTAATGAAAATGTATTTCCAGAATTTGCGAATGCAGGGCGATCGCCGCCACCAGAAAATCCACCGCGATCAGATGTGCGATCACTGCGGAATCCGCCGCGATCACCGCCGCGAGGACTATAATTATCTCTGCCACCACGGTCTCCGCCGCCAGAACGACCGCCACCATAGCTTCTTCCGCCACGATCGCCGCCGAATGAACGACCACCACCACGAGAATAACCACCGCGATCAGAACCACGGTCATCATAACCGCGATCTCCACCTGAACCGTATTTGTCATCGGCTTTGCGTAATTCCATTGAACGAGGTTGTTTCATTCTTAATTCTTCAGATTGTCCAAAGTATTGAAATGCGCGAACCAGCCATTGACGGGCTTCGACACCTAATTCTTGAACTTTTTCGTTTTCGATTTTTAATAATGCTTTTTCAAATTTTGAAAATTCAGATTCACGAAATGGCATTTCAGCAATTTGTTTCATCCATTTTACTTTTTGAAAAACTTGAACGTCTTCAACAGTAGGGATTACCAAATTTTTAAATTCGATACCTAATGCGCGCTCAAACTTACGTAAAGTTCCGCTTTCTTTAGGTTTAACCATTGTCCAAACAACACCTTTTTTACCAGCACGTGCAGTACGACCAATACGGTGAGTGAATGTTTCTGTGTCCCAAGGAATTTCAAAATTCACAACATGAGTTAAATCTTGAATATCAAGACCACGAGCCGCAACGTCAGTAGCAACTAAAATTTTAGTTTGACGTGCTTTCATGCGATTGATTGTACGAGTACGCTCGGCTTGAACTTTGTCACCATGAAGTGAATCAACATCAAGTCCCAGATTACGCAGACGTAATTCAAGTTCTCCGACTTGACGCTTTGTTGTCGCGAAAATAATACCGTAAAATTCAGGTTCGTTTTTAATTAATAATGCTAAAGCGTCTTCTTTGTCTTCTTCGTAAACGACAGTCGCATACGCTTCGATATTAATTTTATCTTCTTTGGTATTCATTTTGACTTCGTGCGGAGTCGTTAAATATTTACGAGTCAATTTGCGGATGCTCTCAGACATTGTCGCAGAAAATAACCATGTGTTAAATAATGGTTCTGAATCTGCCGTTTTTGCTGGACTTCCTTCTTCTAAAGATTTCCAAATTGATTCAAGTGCATCTTGAAAACCAAAAGATAACATTTCGTCAGCTTCATCTAAAATGAAATAACGAACGCCAGCTAATTTCACAATTTTTTGTTCCATCAAATCAATCAGACGTCCTGGCGTACTGACCAAAACTTCTGGATTTGAACGTAAAGCGCGTAATTGTTTATCGTAGGATTCGCCACCCAAAATTGTAGCGACGTTAATACGTTTGCCTTTACCCATGTTTGTAATGTTCAAAGCAACTTGCTGAGCCAATTCACGTGTCGGGCAAAGAACTAAACTTTGTAAGCCTTGACCTGCAAATATTTTTTCAACTAATGGAATACCAAATGCTGCCGTTTTTCCAGTACCTGTTTTTGCAAGTGCGATAATGTCAGATTGGTTTTCTAATAAAAATGGAATACAGGCTTTTTGAATACCAGTGGCTGTCGTGTATTTCATTGTTTCGATCGAGCGAGTTGTCTCTGGAGACAATCCGAATTCTGCGAAGTCGTTGACGATTTCTGCAGGTGTTTCTGCAGAAATTTCTGTGATAGTTTCAGTTGGTGTTGTTGCGGCGATAGTCATTTCTGCAATAGCAGACGACAAAACAGATGCTTCTGGCATTGTGTTCATGGAGATCCTCTTTTTTTTAGCGCTATTAAGTTTTTAGGCGGTTTCCGATAGTCAATTGAATGACTATTTAGATATTTTTATCTATGGAATTTTGGCCATAACCTATAAGCGTCGTGTTTATACGCTTACGTTTTAAAAGTTTTTTTATAAACAACTATAAAAAAACGGCCCTCTATCTGCGAAAATTATACTGGTGTAATTGTATAATGACTACGAGACAGCTCTGAAACGATGTGCGTATTTGTGTTTGAGTAAATTGTCAGTGATTCGCTTGAAAGTAAAGCACTGTTTTAATTTTACTTTATATTTAATCTATTTCTAATTTTTTAGTGTAATTAAGACAGTGCTAAAACGGAACTACAGGCTTAATTTAAAGTTTGGTCTATACGTTAAAACTAGAACCACAGCCACAGTTTTTTGTCGCATTCGGGTTATTAAAAACAAAGCCTTTGCCGTTCAGACCACCCGAATATTCCAGAGTCATTCCGATCAGATAAAGCAGGCTTTCGCCGTCGACAATAATTTTTTCACCATTAGATTCAAATATTTGATCGCCATCTTTAGCGGTCTGATCAAAGTTCATTTTGTATGACAAACCTGAACAACCACCTTTTTTAACTTCAACACGCAAAGGTGTATCCAAAGGTTGTTTTTCTTCAGATTTTAAATTTTTAAGGCGAATGACTGCGCTTTCTGCGATTTGTATCATAGGATCAGTATAAAACAAAAATACCGTTCTGTGAAGACGGTATTTAAATGATTTTAATTTGATGAGCTCAGTCAGTAAGAACTTATTCGATCTAACGCTGAACGGCTTCGCCCCAAAGCTGAACATTAATGATTTCCTGAGCTGGATTTGGCGTATTGAAGCGAATTTCAAATTGTCCTGAATGCATACCCAAATTAAACGGCCAGTATCTGATTTGAAATTGGCAACGTTGATTTGGCAATAAGCCCTGTGAACAACTGTGGTTTGCATCGTAATTCATACCCCAGATGTTTGCTCCTGCAAATTGTAAAAATGAAGTTCCTGTATTTGTAATTGTGTATGTTGTTGTGTTGATCGTATTCACTCCAACTTGGCCGAAGTTATACGATAAATAACTGCTTTGCGGAGCAATCGATAAAATGGCTTGATGTGCTTTTGTGCCTTGAATATTGATTTTAGCTTGCGTAGCTGTTGTGAAAAAAAGACTGACAGAAAACAAAACAGAAATGATTGAAAAGAACTTCATAAAAACTCCTTGTTTGTATTTAGGTTAATGTGTCTTTAGGCTAGGAACGAAACGTCAGTTTGCATATCCACGCTGCAGCATAAAACGACGAGATCGTTTGAATTCGCAAAGGTATTTGTAAAGGTATTCTGGACCAAAGCCAGATCAATTTCGCAGTCGATTTTGCCGATAAACAAGTATGAAAAATATTTTTTTAAACATATTGCGGGTATCATTTCTTTTATTTATATCATCATGCGTGTCGCAACAGGGCGTTCATCATCAGGCCACAAACGAAAACGAACGAAGCCCAACAGCCGAGAAAAATATTATTCGAATTATTGATACGGCAACAAAATCAACTGAGTCTGCAAAATATGTCGATTTTGATTTAAATCATGATGTTGCGGTCTTGGAAAAACATATTGAAATATTATTGCAAAAATCAAAAAATGAAAAAAAATTAGATTTACCTAAATCAAAGTCTCAAGATTTTAAAGAAGCATTGATGTTCGATGCCACAGACAAGGGTTATCGTGCAGGGCTTAAAAGCATTTCAGATCAAATAACAATTTTAATGAGTGCTCAAAATGAAGAACAAAAAAAAACAGCGATGTATAATTTAAAATTAATTAGCTTGGCGATTCAGAATAAATATATTTCGCCCCGACAAACAGAAATCGAAGCCTTGATGATTCCAATTTATGTTTTGCGATATACATACAATTCAAGAATCGATAAAGAATTTAAAGGTGTGGAGGATTCAGCGCTGAATCCAGTAAATTCATTGCTGTGGACAAATAATGATTTAAATCTTGGTCATGAAAATTTATTTTCGTATAGATACAAAAAACCAGAAGTTTCAGTTTGTGACTACGAAAAAGCAAAATCAGGCTGGGGAGTTCATCCCGGATTTCATATTCAGTGCGGATCTGAAAGTTTTAAATTGAAATTTGGTAACGAAGTCAACTCTGGCCCGTTCAATTCGCGGATTTATAGTTTATTAGGATATGAATCACCGCAAATTAATTTTATCGACGGTTTAAAAGTTAAATATAATCAAAAAATGTTTACAGAATTTAATTCAAGAAAAAATACAGAATATACGGTGACACTGTTGAATCAAAAAATTGGGTCTTATGATCGCAAGATGCAGTTTAATTTGATGGATCAAATTAAAGAAATTGTTTTAATTGATGGCCGTCATTTAAATGCGTCTGAATTTAGTCCAGATATCGAAAAAAATATTGAATACATTGTTTTTAAGCCTGCAACATTAACCACAAAAACAGATGATCTTGAGATTGGTCCATGGAAGCTCGATGAACTGGATTTTTCTGATAAAAGAGAATTTCGTGGTTTACTTATTTTATCGGCTTGGCTTGGTAATTTTGATATTCGTATGGACAACAACAGATTGATTCGCAAACAGGATCAAAAACAAACTTCAGATTTGCGATTAAGTTTGATCGACGTGGGTGCAGGCTTAGGCGACTCTAGCTCTGTATTAACCAGAACATCATCTGATATCAATGGCATGACATGGACAGTAACAAAAACCTACAAAGATCAAACGGGCGAATCAGAAACCAAAGATCGCTTACAGATGATGGGGTACTTGGCGCTCGAGCCCAATAAAACATTTGATAAAGTTCAGTTGAATGATGCGCAATGGATGTTAAGAAAAATGTGCTTAATATCACCTGTACAAATCACACAGGCGTTGGTTGCTTCGGGGCTAAGTTCGGCCGCAGTTCAGTTGGCCAAAGGTAAATTATTAAATCGTAGAAATCAAATGATCGAAGATTTTGAAATGAAAAATGAATTACAAAGTTCTTGTTATGTCGATGTAAATAAGAAAATAAACTACGATCCTAAAATTGATGGCCTAGTTGAAATTTTAAATTCAGAATCTGAAAAAATTCAAGCTCCTGATTTAAATCAAATTCTGCAAAATGGAAAACTAGTAAATCGATAATTAATATTTAAAAGCTGCAGAAAAAATTTGTACGGCTGCTAGAATATCTTTTTCAGTTGTTAATCTGCCGACGGACAATCGTAATGTTGAACTGGCCAGCTCTGGCGTTAAGCCAACGGCTTTTAAAACGGGTGACATTGATGTTTCCCCAAAATGACAAGCGGATCCCTGACTGAATGCGAGTCCCGTTAATTTTGAAATATATAAGTCAATAGGTGTATTCGGGAAAGTGACGTTAAGGTTCATCGGTGAACGGTGACCTGATTCAAGTGTTGGCCCATTTAAAATTAAATTGGGGAATTCGTTTTTAAGTTCTGAAAAAAATAATTTTTGAAGATGTTTGTTTTTTTTATTTTCGTTTTCAAATTCGCTGTTTAAAATTTCACAAGCCATACCTGCGCCAACAATGGCGGGAACATTCAATGTGCCTGATCGCTTATTGTTTTGGTGGCCACCGCCAGATAAATAATTTTCAATTTGAATGTGAGGGTTCAATGATCGTGTGTACAAAAAACCGATGCCCTTTGGACCATACATTTTATGTGATGAAGCCGTTAAGAAATGAATTGGTGTATTTTTTAAATCGATTTTAATTTTACCAATGGCCTGAGTTGCATCTGTATGAAAATAAATATCATTTGATTGGCAAAAATTTGCGATGTCATGAATTGGTTGAATTGTACCAATTTCATTATTGACCCACATAACACTGATTAATTTTGTTTCGGGTTTTGTGACCGATTTAATTTGTTCAAGGCTGACGAATCCAGCAGAATCGACAGGCAAAACTGTGTATTCAATATTTTCATGTAATTTTAAATATTCAAAAGTCTTTAACACAGACGCATGTTCAATTTCAGTTGTTATAAAATGAATTTTATCGTTTAAATTTTTCTGTGCATTTTGTTTTTTCAAAGTTTTAACGACGCCCCAAAAAACAGAATTATTGCCCTCGGTAGCGCCTGAATTCCAAACGATTTCAGAGGGCTTGGCATTAATCAACTGGGCTGTTTGTTCGGTGGCCATTTGTACGGCAAGACTTGCAGCCCAGCCGTAAGCGTGCAATTGATTGGCTGGGTTGCCGAAGTATGTGGTCATGTGCGGGATCATGGCTTCAAGAACACGCGAATCTAATGGCGTAGTTGAATTGTAGTCAAAATAAAGCGGAAGATTTTTTGTCATTAATTTATGGCCTTGTGTTGTTCTTTTTTTATAGTCTAAAATAAATTATGAGTCAAAATAAACATCTGAAGAAATTTACGTCGGTCACAGTTAAATCTGAAATCAAAGGCCAAAATGGCCAGATTTATTTTCAAATGAAAAATGTCAAAGCTCCTGTGGGTTGGTCACAAACAGCTATTGATATTGCAGCCAGTAAATACTTTCGAAAATCGATTAAAAAAGAAAATTCTAAAGAAAATTCAATATTTCAACTGATTGATCGTGTTTGTTTGGGATTGAAAACAGCTGTTAAACAATCAAATTTTTTCAAAACTCAAACTGAAATAAACGATTTTATTCTGCAGATTAAAATAAATTTATTAGATCAACAGGCCGCATTTAATTCTCCGGTTTGGTTTAATTGTGGTTTATCAGAAGCCTATCATTTAAAATCAAAAAGCGAACATTTTATTTGGAACTCAAGATTAAATAAAATTGTTTCAACAGATGACGCTTATAAAAATCCACAATGCTCGGCGTGTTTTATTCAATCTGTCGATGATAATTTGGAATCTATTTTTAATTTAGTTAAAAACGAAGCTAAACTTTTTAAATACGGATCAGGCTCTGGGACAAATTTTTCAAATTTACGCAGCAAATATGAAAAATTAAATTCAGGCGGAACAAGTTCGGGTTTAATTTCTTTTTTAGATGTTTTAGATAAATCAGCAGGTGCCGTAAAATCGGGTGGAACAATACGCAGAGCTGCCAAGATGGTTTGTGTTGATATTGATCATCCCGAAATTCTGGATTTTATTGAGTGGAAAAAAAATGAAGAACATAAAGCAAAAAAATTAATTGCAGCAGGTTATTCTGATGATCTGGACGGCGAAGCTTATCGGACGGTGTCGGGGCAGAATGCAAATAATTCGATTCGAATATCTGATCAATTTATGAAGGCTTTAGAAAGCAATAAAATTTGGAATTTGCGTGAGCGAACTTCTAAAAAAATTATTCAAAAAATACCCGCCAAAGATATTTGGCAAAAAATTTGTGAATCGGCATGGGAATGTGCTGATCCCGGATTACAATTTAATACAACGATTAATGACATGCACACATGTTCTGTGACAGATGAAATTTATGCCAGTAACCCGTGTTCGGAATATATGTTCCTTAATGATTCGGCTTGTAATTTAGCTTCGATCAGATTGACAAAATTTTTGCGCACAGATGGTGAATTTGACATTAATGAATTTTTAAAGACTGTTAAATATTTTATTTTAGCACAAGAATTTTTAGTGGATTACGCCAGTTATCCAACAAAATTGATTGCGCAAAATTCGCATGATTATAGACCTTTGGGTTTAGGTTTTGCTGACCTTGGAAGCTTACTAATGAAAATGGGAATCGCTTATGATTCTGATTTGGGGCGTGCGTGGGCGGCGGGTATTACGGCGCTGATGACAGGTCAGGCGTATTTACAAAGTGCTCATTTGGCAAAAAAATTAAAATCTTTTGCTGGATACCAAAAAAATAAAAAATCAATGTTGAAGGTCGTTTCAAAACATCAACGCGCTTTAAAACAAATTGAATGGTCACAGTTGCCGCCCGAATTTCAAATTATTTGTGAAGACATTTGGAAGGACGTCATCATTGGTGGTGCAAAATTTGGTTTCAGAAATGCGCAGGTGACTGTGATTGCTCCAACGGGAACAATTGGTCTGGTGATGGATTGTGACACGACAGGGATCGAGCCCGATTTTTCTTTGATCAAAAATAAAAAATTATCAGGCGGCGGGTCGTTAAAAATTGTGAATCAATCAGTTCCGTATGCACTGAACAATTTAAATTATACAAAAAATGAAATTGATCTGATTGTTTCAGAAATTGAAAAAACAGGATCTGTATTGAATTCTAAAATTTTAAAAAAAGAACATTTAAAAATTTTTGAAACTGCCGTTGGATCAATGCCGATCAGTCCAAAGGGGCATTTATTGATGATGGCTGCAGTTCAACCTTTTATCAGCGGAGCAATTTCAAAAACTGTGAATATGCCTGCAACGTCGACGATTGAGGATATTTCAAATATTTATAAATTAGCATGGCGATTAAAATTAAAATCAGTCGCCATTTATCGTGACGGCAGTAAATTTGCGCAACCTTTATCAGTCGGTGATATAGGTACTGAGAAGAGTCAAAATCCAGCCTGTTCAGAGTGCGGTAGAGTGACTCAACTTGAGTCAGGTTGTTATCGGTGTATCAACTGTGGAACAACATCTGCTTGTGCGGGTTAAAAAGCCTGCGACTTTTGTGAGGCCACGAATTGTCACCGTGTCAGCCATATGAACACATTGAGCAGTCTAAATTCATTTATTATGATTGAATTGGATTTTCTTTTGCAAAGAAGTTCGCATGACTCAAAAAATGTTTATATTGCTTGGTTTTTTGCTTTTGAACACTTACCAAACTTTGGCGTTCGGTGAAGTTTTTGAAAACCCATTTTTAAAATTTTCAGACGATTCAATATCACAAAATAATCAACAAAATCGTAACAAGTCATTCGAAATTGTGCCCGCTGGTAATGGTCGTTTGCAGAATATTCCAGAGTTTCCGACCTTTACGCAAATGCGTTTAGGATTGTCACTGAATGGTTTTGCAATGACAGATCAGGGGAGAACCGAGTTAGCTTTGAAATTAGGATCTGAAAAAATTCCGTTGATCATGCAGGCGTTGGATAATGAAGGTTTATTACAAGAAGCTGTCCGGCTGTCAAAAATATTTCAAATCGATCCATTGGATATTTTGGCACCAATCATTGGTGAAAATTCTTTTAATGGTTTTATTGATCGCACAATTCAAGACAGTTATCACAAAATGATTCAACAATCTGATATTGAAAAGATGTCAGAAAAAATGTCGCAAATTACAAATAATACCGAAGCGCAAAAATGTTTAAGTTCAAATATTTCTAATTATTGGAAATGGCGTTGTGTGATTTTTTATTCAGTGAATTCAGCGAACAATTCAAATGGCGATTTGATACGCGGATTTTACAGCTTTAGTGGGCCTAAATCAGGAACATTCGGCATTGGTCAAGTTCAGCCATTTTTATTATGGAGTTTAAACGATATTGTAGTAGCTAAAACAAAGTATGCAAAATTTGAATTAAATGATTTAGATAAACCAATGCACATTATTTTTAACAACAAAGAAATGTTGGCCTACATCGCAGCCAATGCTGTTGTTTCAATTCAAGTTTATAAAAGCGTTGCAGGCGTGGATATTTCAAAAAATTCAGGTTTAACAACAACATTATATAATTTAGGTGATGAGTATAAAAGAGCTTATAATTTAAAATTGCAAAAAAATTATTCGGCAGATACAATGCCACAAGTGAATTATATGGGCTGGTACGTCAACACATTCGAGCAAAAAATTCGAAGTTATTTGAAAAAATATGAACAAAATAAATAATGCATTTCTGTGTGTTGATTTCGGAACCAGTCATACGTTGGCCGGTGTAGCCTATGCAGATTCTGCAATTGAAAACCAACGAATTAAACTTGAGCCTGATTTAGCAGATCCTTTTTTAATGCGAACGCTTTTGTATTTTCCGTCGATGAATGAATGTTATTATGGCTCTGCTGCACTGAAAAAATTTATTGAAAATGAAATGGAAGGCCGAATTTTCAGGTCATTTAAATCACATTTGCCGAATAAAAATTATTTAGGCTCAATCATTGATAATCGAATTTTAAATCTTGAAACAATGATCGGAACTTTTTTATTGGAAGTCAAAAAACGATCCGAGTCACAAATTGGTCATAAACTTGATAAAATAATTTTGGGTAAACCAGCTAGATATTCGATGGATATCGTCGAAGATGAATTTGCCTTGTACCGAATGACAAAGGCCGCTGAATACGCTGGTTTTACAGATATCCAATTTGTTCCAGAGCCTTTGGCTGCGGCACTTGAATTTAGAAAAACATCCGAAACTGAAAAAACTATTTTAATCGGTGATTTTGGTGGTGGTACATCAGATTTTACAATTCTAAAAATTTCTAAAAATGAATTTAAAAAATCAGATGTGCTTTCAATCGATGGTTGTGCAGTGGCAGGCGATGCCTTTGACAGTTTATTTATGAGCCAACGATTGAACACAACCTTTGGCGCAAAGGCGATGTATCAAATGCCGATGTCAAACAACGTATTTAAAATGCCATATTCGATTATGGAGCGTTTAAATAAACCAGCTCACATCGTACATCTGAAAGAAAAAGAAACATTTAATTTTATCAAAGAAGTTCAAAAATGTGCTTTAAAAATTTCGGATCAAAAAATTATAGACCGATTATTTATTTTGATCGAAGACCAACAGATATTTCCATTTTTTGAAGTGATTGAAAATACAAAAAAAATCTTATCATCAAAAAAGACCGCAAAATTTGAATTTAATTATCCAGATATTGAAACTTCAGATCAATTTACTCAAGGGGAATTCAATCAATGGTCTGAGCCTATTTTGACAGAAGTTTCTGCAGCACTTGACAGATGTTTGAAGTCTGCGGGATTGGATCACGCAGGGATTGATTCTGTCTTTTTAACGGGTGGTTCGGCCTATGTACCTGCGATTCAAAATATTTTTGATGTGCGGTTTGGAAAAGACAAAATTCAGACAAAAAATTTCTTTCATTCTATTTTGTCTGGGCTGATGGAAAGTGCCAATTTGAGCTAGACTGTAAACATTGAATACAGATTTGAGTCTTCAGTTTAAATACAGAAGATCTGTGAATGGTGCGATTTTAGCATTTCAAGATTCTGATAATCGTTTTGTTTGAAACACCGGGAAATTAATCCCACAAACTAAAGATGGTATCTGAGGAGAATCTATGAAATTTCTTATAATGAGTTTAGTTATGGCTTCATCAATTTCAACGCTGGCTGCAGATAAGGTACAAACTTTGAAATCAGCAGCTGTTTCAGAAATTATTGATGTGATGGCACTTGCGAAATCATCAGATCTGGAAACATTTTTAAAATCAGGTAATCAAACAAAATCAATTACTAAAGCGGTATTAAGCTCTGATTTAACAAGGTACACATTGACTCGTCAGCATTGCTTTACGAACGGAACAAGCCCTGCGCAATGTATGGGTGGTGCTGTTTTAGAGGTGAATGTGACGTCTAAGATTCAAATGAGTAATTTGGTTAAAATCGGAGAAAGTCGTGTTTTACTAATTAAATAAAAATTATATAAATTTAGATTTTATTTTAAAAGGAAGCTCATCGCTTCCTTTTTTATTTTAATTCAGAGATATTTTCAATTTCAATTCGCAGCATGTGGTCTTCGCGAATTAAGATGTCTTTAAATTGGCGGTCTAAAATCATATCGTCAGGAGTATAAGAATATCTTGAAAAAACCAATTGATTAAAAGTTTCATCATGACCAGAAACCAAAACAAAAACTTCGGCAGTCATTTGATTCAACTGATCCAATGATTTTTTATAAAAAGGACTTTTCTCGTCGACAACATGAATGATTGTCCACGACAAGGCAAAGGCGGGTGTTCGTGACCTCAGGACTGGTAAATCATTTAATTTTCGCAGAGATACGCCTTCGGGGCTGATTGTATCAAAGGCCACCATGACGCTGACTTGGGCTTCGATGATTTGATTCATTCTGGCGTTGGCCATTCGAAACATCAGCACACGCTGATTTTCGTACGTTGTCAGTAAGGCGACTTTTGAATGTGCCACACGCGCGGTGGGTTTTGAAAAACGTGAAAAAAATAAACCAGACATTAAACCCACACTTAATAATCCCAACAGCGCCTGAAATGAAACGACAATGTTATCAAATAATCCTGTGGGTGAAACGGAACCGTAACCAATCGTTGAAAATGTTTGGATACTGAAGAAAAAACATTCTGCAAAAAAGTTTAAACTGTAGGGTTCCGTCGCTTTAATTCCGGTCA
Source organism: Pseudobdellovibrionaceae bacterium (assembly GCA_947370945.1). Lineage (GTDB taxonomy): Bacteria > Bdellovibrionota > Bdellovibrionia > Bdellovibrionales > Bdellovibrionaceae > Pseudobdellovibrio. The sequence goes on from CANBND010000005.1 coordinate 22,633, forward strand.
GTCCTTCTGGGCCCAGCAGAAAATAAATCAAAGCAAACAGAAAATTCACAGAAAAATAGAGGCCTGTGAGGATCAAAAAAAATTGGGGCCATGAAAGCCCCAACACAGAATGATACAGGTCTTGAAAATGATTATTATTTTTAGGTTTGATCAGATTGCTGGTGCCATCCTGATTTAAAAAACGATATTTTTTTGCAGCAGAATTTTGAACAGCATCTGACATTTAAAATCCTTTTAAGCCAAAGTATTCGCTAATAAAATTTCGCGATATTTTGGCAGTGGCCATAATTCATCAGCCACAATTTTTTCAGCCTCGTCGCAGGCAACACGTAATTTAAACGTTGCAGGTTGAACAGTTTCAACAATATCCCACATGCGTTTTTCTTCGTCGTGAATTTTTTGTGATTTTTCCACTAAGGTTTCAAATTTTTCAAGTTCTGATAAAACTTTACCAAAAACTTGATCCAATGTGTTCATTCGGTTTTCATGTGATTTTGCAGTTGATTTTGAAACCATCAAGCCATGCACTGTTCCTACATTCAAAATTTGTTTCTCAAGGGCAGGGATCACATAACTTTGTGCCAGTTCAATCAATGATAAATGTTCGATTTCTAAAGTTTTCACATAACGTTCAACCGCAATATGATAACGACTGGCAATTTCTTCAGATGTTAAAACATTTGTGTCGACTAAAAATTGAACTGCTTTTTTATCTTTGAAAACTTCCAGAGCATCAGGTGTTGTGTTCAAAATCGGCAGCCCACGTTTTTTGGCCTCGGTCTTCCATTCATCCGAATACCCATTTCCTGAAAAACGAATATTTTTTGTTTCTTTGACGATTTGTTTAATTAATTCCATGACGGCTTCGTCACGTTTTTTCTTTTTTAATAATTCTTTCAATCTGTTTGTACATTCTTTGAATGACGCTGAAACAGCCGCATTCAAAATTGACATCGGAACGGCCACGTTTTGTGTTGATCCTACGGCGCGAAATTCAAATTTATTTCCGGTGAACGCAAAGGGGCTTGTACGATTTCGGTCGGTGTAATCTTTGGAAACATTCGGAATTTTATTTACACCCAGATCAATAATTTGCTGATCAGTCCCTTTTAAGGTGTTGCCTTTTTCGATCGTGTTTAAGATATCTTCTAATAAACTTCCTAAAAATACAGAAATAATTGCAGGCGGCGCTTCGTTTGCACCCAGTCTGTGATCATTTCCCGGCGAAGCAATCGCTGCGCGCAGAACAGCTGCATTTGAATGAACGGCTTTTAACGTGACAGCAAGGCAGGCTAAAAATCGCAAATTTTGGTGCGGAGTATTTCCGGGTTCTAAAAGATTCTCACCTTTATCATTCGACATTGACCAGTTGTTGTGTTTTCCAGAGCCGTTAACACCTGCAAAAGGTTTTTCATGAAGCAGGCAAACCATTCCATGTTTCAGTGCGATTCGTTTTAAAACATCCATCGTTAATAAATTATGGTCAGAGGCAATATTCATGTCTTCAAAAATCGGAGCTAATTCAAATTGGCTGGGAGCCACTTCATTATGACGCGTTTTTACGGGAACACCTAATTTGTATAATTCAAATTCAGCGTCTTGCATAAAATGTTTTACGCGCGAAGGGATGGCTCCAAAATAATGGTCCTCAAGTTGTTGACCACGTGCAGCCGGTGAGCCCAGCAAAGTTCTGCCGGTCATCATCAGATCTGGACGAAGTGCTACGAAATTTTTATCAATTAAAAAATATTCTTGTTCAACGCCTAATGTGGTTTGAACTTTTTTAACATCAACATCGCCAATTAATTTTAAAAAATCACAAGCGCTGTTTGAAACAGATTCAACTGAACGCATCAATGGAATTTTATTATCAAGCGCTTGACCATGGTAACCAAAAAAAACAGTTGGAATACAAAGTGTTTTTCCGTTTGTTTCTTCAATGATAAATAGGGGAGATGAAGGGTCCCAGGCGGTGTAACCACGCGCTTCAAATGTGGAACGCATACCACCCGACGGAAATGATGAGGCATCAGGTTCGCCTTGAATTAATTGTGATCCAGTAAAGCGTTCGATGACTCGCAGTTCAGAATGATTTGCATGTTGAATAGAAATAAACGCATCATGTTTTTCAGCCGTTGATCCAGTCATCGGTTGAAACCAGTGTGAAAAATGTGTTACGCCTTTTGATACGGACCATTCCTTCACAGCAGATGCAATCGCTTCGGCCGTTTCTTTGGGTAATTTTTTACCGGCATCTAAAGTTTTAAGGAGGCTGTTGTAGGCATCCTTGGTTAATTTTTCGCGCATTTGTGCAAGGCCAAATGTTTGACAACCAAAATATTCAGAAACAGGAATTTCTTTTCCGAATTGATCTGTCATTTGAACAATGTTTTGGGCTTTGGTATCAATCGCTGATGTAAAAGCAGAATGACGTGCATTTGCAGACGGTTTCATGAGGGCTCCCTTTTTTCTTTACGAATTCAAAACTCGCAAAAAGTTAATTTTTAAAACTTACTTTAAGAAATAAAATCTCTGTAAAATAAGCTTTCAACAAGGGTAGTATTAAAATTATTTAACGTAAAGTAAAACTGTTGCGGGTTGCCAAGAATTTTTAGAATTACTCATAAAACTTCCGCCGTAAAGCGTTCCGTAGGCACCCAGACCTCCGCATGAATCTGCTGATCCTAGACTTGCACCAGATCCATCTTGGTTTGCTGTCCAGCCCCACCGAGCAGCGCAATAAGTTGAACCGCCAGCACGTTCACGAAAATTAAAACCTAAACGTGCTCCTGTGATCGCATTCCCATTCGGATAAGAATTTGTATTTATAAACCAATTTGGTCGTGTTGCATTTATATCATCTGAAAAATCAGTGGGTGCAATTTGAAACGCGGCAAAAGCGCTGGTTGCAGTCACCGATTGCAATTGTTGTGTTGCTTCGTTGCTGGCGACCAACATCATTTGTGTTAATGAAATTTGATTGAATGCCGCAGAAACTAAATTTTGATCTGAGGTATTTAAATTTCCAGCTGAATCATTTAATGCGGGCGTAGCAGCTGATGTCCAGTAAGCCGTGTCGCCTTGAAGTGTGGCTCCGTCATTTGATTTTTGTTTCATGACCAGTGTCCAGCCGCCACCGTGTAATGACATTTCACAGTACACTTGAATTTGTGGCAGAGGTCCGCTAGCGCCATCGGGATCGATAAAATATGTTCCCGAGGCAGAGCTTGAATTTGCAGTGTAGATATCTAAGCATGAATGAGGATCTGATGCTGAGGCGACCGCACCAGGTGCATTGCCAGATTTATTCGAACATGAAATCGCTGTCATTGTCAGCGCAAATAAAATTGCGATATTTTTTTTCATTTTTAATCCTTTAACGTGCAGCATTTGAGTACTTATAGTTTAACAATTAAAATATATTTTTGAAATAGAAATATTCATTTAGGTTATATCTTATTTTAATTTAAAATTTGTCTCAATACGATATAAAACCTATTGAAAAACAATTCCAATTCCGAAAAACTGGTCCGTTGGAATGCTTATTCCAGCGCGATTAATATTATAATTTCGCCAAAAAATTTCAAGAAATTTATAATTTACACCAAATTCAGTGTAGCCTGCTGTTAAAAACTTTTTGTCACAAACATAATTCGTCTCTGTCTGTGGTTGTCCCTCAAGGTAATAGCATTTTTTGGTATCACCTAGGTATCCACCAATACCTACAAAAGGTTTGATGTCGCCAATGGGTAGAAGAGCTCGAATAGACAAATCAAATCCGCCATATAATTCTTTTTCAGAGAAAAAAAATGATGTTCCAATTCGCGGTTGCAAATAATCATTGATTTGATAACCACCATGCAGCCCCAAATGTAAGTGACCCGTCGTCGAGGCACCCTCGAAATAACCAACCCAATTGTGATTTTCAGTTTCGCTTTGTGAAGTTAAATTTGATGGAGTTTGGGTTGGTGACAGATGCGTTTCTGGCGTGTTTGAGTATCTGTCTTCGTTCGAAAAAATGGGTTGTATAGTATGTGTGGGTGTCGTTGTTGGCTGAAAATGTTGTTGGCGATAGACAGTTTCTCCGGATGAATTTTTTGTGCGCTGGTATGTCGGTTGGTTTTGAATTGGCGATGTTGATTCAAGCAGAGTGGTACAGCCAGAAACAAGTAATAACAGAAATACAAAACAGGGCTTCACTAATTAAATCCTTTCACAAACTCCAGCATCGCCATCTCAGCAAAATATTGCTTGCGTCGTTCGTTCATTAATTCAGATTTTAATGAAGCCTGAGTGATTTCAATTTTGATGGATTTTCGAAGACCACGAAATTCAAACATCAATGCACATTCAAATTCGTTGACGGGTAATAATGTTAAAAAATTTTTTTCATCTGTAAAAAAATCAGAATCCATCGATTCAATATTTTCTTTCCACATCCAGTTTTTATGTTTTTTTAATGTGCTGGATAATCTGTGATGTAAAAAGCCGCCAGAAACAAAATCGTAAATTGCAAAATCTGTTTTTGCAGTTAACCCAGAAAATAATTCGGTGATGTCTTCGAAATTTTTTAAAACTGTGATGTCTTTTAATGCGTGTTCAACATTTTTAATAAACATATCTGATGTATATGATGTTGATTCGGGGTACGATAATTTAACTTCAACATACGGCAGATGAACACGGTATCCGATATCCATAGGTAAAGTTTCGGTTTTCCCCTTCAGCGCATTTTCAACCAGCATTGCGACATCAGATTCGCCAACTCCCAGAGTATCAAAAGATTTTGTGATTATTTTATCAATGTTTCTGGTATTTTCTTTCAGCCAATCCGAAATGTGATCTTTCCAGATGGATTCAATTTCACGAGGTGGTCCGGGCAAAATAAATAAATGTGTAATGAAACTATTTTTCACATGTTTCATGTAAAAACCATTTGCAGTACCGAAATTATTTTTTAATATTTTTGCGGTTTCAGGAAAATAGCATTGTTGACGTTGAATGTCTTTGACGGTGAATCCGCGTGATGTCAGGCGGTCCTGAACATGTTGCCACGAAGTTTCATCAAAAATTAATTTTTTTTCTGTCCAAGTGCTGATTAATTCTCTGGTGAAATCGTCGGATGTGGGTCCAAGGCCACCAGTGACAAAAATCACTTGAGAATTCTGGCTGCAGTAATCCAACGCATTTATGATCAGTTTTTTGTCATCGGGCACAACTAAATGTGCTGCAGTGATGACTCCATAATCAATCAGTTGCTTAGAAATCCAAGAACCATTTTTATTTGTGATTTGCCCTGTCGTAAGCTCTGTGCCAATACCTAAAATTGTTGCTTTCATAGGCCTAAGTTGTAACATTGAATTTTGGCTTTAACTATTCATTTTTTACATCTGAATATTCAATAAAATATTTAATAAGGAAACGCCGCATGGACTGGAAAAATTTTGATTTAGCAAATCCAACAGAAACACACCAAATGTTGCGTGACACTTTGAAATCTTTTGTCAAAGACGAAGTCGAACCGCAAGCCCATGAATATGATCGTGCAGAAAAATTTAATTTGAAATTATTTAAAAAATTAGGTGATCTGGGTTTGTTAGGTTTAACAGTTCCCGAAGAATTCGGTGGATCAGGTTTGGATGCCTCTGCAGTTTGTTTAGTTCACGAAGAATTATCGGCCAGTGATCCTGGATTTTGTTTGGCCTATTTGGCACACGCATTGTTGTGCGTAAATAATTTGGCCGTCAATGGTAGCGATGCACAAAAGAAAAAATATTTGCCGGGATTATGTTCGGGTGAATCCGTGGGCTCGATGGCGATGAGTGAACCAGATTTCGGAACTGATGTTTTAGGAATGCAAACAACAGCTGTGTTAAAGGGTGATAAATATATTTTGAATGGTCAAAAAATGTGGATCACAAATGGTTGCATTGATGATCAAAAAACTCCGTGCGATATGGTTTGGGTTTATGCCAAAACTGGAGAAAAAAATGGACGCGCACAAATTTCAACATTCATTGTAGAAAAAAATGATGTCGGATTTTCTGTGGGTCAAAAAATTATGGATAAATTAGGAATGCGTGGTTCAAATACGGCAGAACTTGTTTTTGAAAATTGTGAATTGCCACTGGACAGACTTGTGGGTGGCTTAGGTGATTCAGTTCATCATATGATGCGAAATCTTGAAATCGAACGCGTAGGCCTAGCAGCGATGAGCTTAGGAATCGCCAGACGTTCGGTCGAGATCATGAACAAATATGCCACTGATCGTCATGCTTTTGGGAAGCCCTTAAATAGCTTTGGCCAAATTCAAAAATATGTCGCTGATTCTTACGCTGAATACAAAGCGGCCAGTTGTTATGTTTACAACACGGCCCGAAAATTAGATTTAAACAAAGAAGGCAACCGTTTGGATTCAGACGGCGTAAAGTTAGTTGCAACAACGATGGCGAAAAACGTGGCCGACCGTGCGATTCAAGTTTTGGGTGGCTATGGTTACGTGGGTGAATACGTTGTCGAAAGATTGTGGCGCGATGCAAAGTTGTTAGAAATCGGCGGCGGAACGATCGAGGCTCATCAAAAAAATATGACTCGCGATTTAGCCAAGAATGGTTTTTGATCGGATGTTAAAATAATGTTCCCGCTAAAAAATCCGATCGAATATAAATCAGGTCATTTTTCAGACGTCAGTCTAATCGAAGAAAAAATTTGGCCACTGTTAACGCCCGAGCGTCAGCAAAAAATTGAACGTGTCGCCGCCGGCCGTTGTTTTGATATTTCTGTGGTGCTTGAAGGAATTTATGATCGCGGTAATATCAGCGCTGTGATGCGAACAGCCGAAGGCTTAGGGTTTTCGAATTTTCATATCATCGAAACTTTTGAAAAATTTAAGAATGCAAATCGAGTCACTCAGGGTGCAGATAAATGGGTCGAGGCCAAAAAATGGAAATCAACTGCGGAAGCTATAAAATATTTCAAAGATAACAAAATCAGAATTTGCGTTACGTCATTAGAATCTGCAAAACCGATTCATGAAATTGATTTTTCAACACCACTGGCGTTGGTTTTGGGGAACGAAAAAAGCGGGGCATCACAGGAAATTATGGAAGCCGCCGATGAGCGAGTAATTATTCCGATGCCAGGGTTTGTACAAAGTTTTAATATTTCAGTCGCAGGAGCATTAAGTCTGTATCAGATCTATCAAAGCCGTTTACAAAAATTAGGAAAAAACCAAGATGTAACTCCTGAACAAATTCGAATTTTAAAAGCACAGTATGCTTTACGAACTTTGGATTCAGCTGAGTCGATCTTAGATCTTGTTTCAAAAAATTTTTAATATAAAAAAACCTTTAGTTAAGTTTTGTACTGAGTTTTCGATTTTAAAATCAAAAGAAACTTCGGGCAATTTTTCAATTTTAAACTTTTCGGTTGATAGTGTTTTACGAAAAACTTTTTCAAGATCTGACAAAGTCCATTTTTCATAGTTACAAGTAAATAAAATTTTTCCGTTATCCGACATGCATGCCCACATATTTAAAACCAAGTTCGGTAAATCTTTTTCGATTTTCCAGACAGTCGTTTTCGTGCGCCCGAAAGAGGGGGGATCGCAAATAATCAGATCCCATTTGCGATTTCTTTTTTGACTGCCAGTCAGAAACAATAAAACATCTTGGGCGAAAAATTCGTATTTTTCAGGGTCCAATGAATTTAATTTAAAATTTTCTTTGCTCCAGTTTAAAAAATTTGAACTGGCATCCACAGTTGTAACTTGCAAGGCCTTACCAGATGCTGCAGCCACAGAAAATCCAGATGTATATGAAAATAAATTTAAAACTTTTTGATCTTTAGAATTTTCAAGAACCCATCTACGGTTTTGCGATTGATCTAAAAATAAACCGGGTGAAAATCCTGCATTTGTTCTGAGCTGAAATTGTAAACTATTTTCATTGGCTAACCATTGATCCAAGACTCCATCGGATCGAATCAAGTCGTGTTTTTCTAGGCCGCCAACGCCGGCCCCACGATTAATCATATGACGAATCACGTAATTTAAATTTTTCGATTTACAAAAATCAGAAAAAATTTGAATTTGATTTTCATTTGGTGCGACTTGTAAGTACCAGTAAACCCAAAGTACAGAGCCGTACACATCAATTTGAAATTCATATTTCAAATCATGAAGCAATCGATAACACTGTTGGTCTGACACGGCCATTGCAGAATGAATACGCACCCAAGATTGTTCTAATATGTGTGACAGATTAAAATCAGTTTTTTGCACACTGACAAAGTAGCACAAAGTCAACGCCCTTGACTAATCTTAAATCGGCCTCATGATATGTTTACAAGGAGATTTTATGAAATCTATTTTATTAGTATCGACACTCTTATTTTTAACAGGTTGCGGAATCCAAAGTATTCCTCAACAAAAAAATGAGGTCGATGCAACTTTGGCCGAAGTCACAAATCAGTATAAACGTCGTTCTGATTTAATCCCAAGCCTTGTTGAAGTTGTTAAGGGTTATGCCAAACACGAAAAAGAAACTTTAGAAGGCGTGATCGAAGCGCGTTCAAAGGCCACTCAAATGAC
>CANBND010000006.1 GCA_947370945.1 Pseudobdellovibrionaceae bacterium
GACGAAAAAAGCGATCGCGATGATCGAGGCGATTTGTGCAGAAGCCGAAGTTGGAAAAACATATTCTGGTAAAGTGATGAAGATCGCTGAATTCGGTGCCTTCGTTGAAATTTTGCCAAATACACAAGGCCTGTTACATATTTCTGAGCTTGCGAACGAGCGTGTTCGTCAAGTCAGTGACGTTGTTAAAGAGGGCGATGTGATTGACGTCAAAGTTTTGGAAGTTGACCGTGCAGGACGAATTAAATTGTCTCGTAAAGCATTGATGCAGTAAAGGTCGCTTTGACATCAAAGGCGGATCTGACTCAGTTTAAAAAAACAATTCTGCCAAATGGCGTGCGTGTTGTCAGCGAACAACACAGCTCTTCGAAATCAGTTTCATTGGGTGTGTGGGTTCTGACCGGAACCCGCGACGAAGATGAAATTGATATTGGCTTATCGCATTTCGTAGAGCATCTGGTTTTTAAAGGAACAAAAACCAGAAATGCTTATCAGATTGCAAAATCGCTTGAATCTTTGGGCGGCGACCTGAACGCCTATACCACGCGTGAACATACTTGTTATCATTCATTAGTTCTGAAAGAAGATTGGAAGATCGGTCTGGAAGTTTTGTCGGATCTGGTCTGCAATATGAAGCTTTCAAAAAAAGATTTTGAATTAGAAAAAAAAGTGATCTTGCAAGAAATTGCAATGTGCGATGATACACCTGAAGATATTATTTATGATTATTTATATGAACACAGTTATAAAAATCACCCTCTCGGTCGTCAAATTTTAGGAAAATCAGAAACCATCGAAAAGATGACTCAAAAAAGAGTCTTTGATTTTTATAAAACATATTATCAGGGCAGTAATCTCATTGTCAGTGCGGCTGGACCAATCACTCATGATGAGCTTGTCATTGAAGCGCAAAAAATGTTCAAGACCCGCAAAAAATTTGTTCAGCAAAAAATACGAAGAGCTCCTATCTGGAAAAAATGTCGTAAGATTTATGACAAAGACGATATGGAACAATCACATATTTTATTGGGCATTCCCGCGGCCAGTTTTAATGATGATTATCGATTCGAAGCTTTTATTGTGAATTCGCTGTTGGGCGGGGGAATGACTTCGAAATTATATCAAGCTGTTCGTGAAAAACAGGGATTGGCCTACACCGTATTTTCAGCGCTAAATACGCAAACGGATTCGGGCAATATCACAATTTATGCAGGGACAGATTCTAAGAAAGTTAAAAAAGTCATTTCGATTATTGCTGATGAATTATTAAAAATAAAAAAATCTGGAATTAAGCAATCAGATCTGAATTTATTTAAAACGCAAGTGCGCGGTCAGTTGTTGATGGGTTCGGACGATGTTGAAAATCGAATGGGATCATTGGGTGTGAACGAAATGATTTTTCAAGATTACAGATCTGTGGACCGAGTGATTGAACAAATTGAAAAAGTGACATTGGCTTCTGTGAATAAATATATTAAATCAGATTTTGATTTGGATAAAGTCAGCATCATTTTAATGGGATCAGAATTGGGATCGTTAAAATCATGGATTGAAAATTATAATTTTACGAAAAAAAGATAAGGATACGCTATGAAAGTTAAAATAAAAACATGGCCACATTTCAAAGGTGAATTACCAAAGTATCAATCGGCAGGAGCCAGTGGTTTTGATGTGCGTGCGCAATTGGTATCACCTGTGATTTTACAACCTATGCAGCGTGCAATGATTCCGACGGGATTAACTTTTGAAATTCCTGTGGGTTTTGAAATTCAAGCGCGTCCACGAAGTGGTTTGGCCGCTAAGCAAGGTTTATCTGTGTTGAATACGCCGGGAACGATTGATGCAGATTATCGTGGTGAAGTACAAATTATTTTAGTTAACTTAGGTCAAGACGTGGTGACTATCATGGATCAAGATCGTTGTGCGCAATTGGTGATTGCTCCGGTGATTCAGGCGCAGTTTGAATTGGCGAATGAATTATCAAATACCGAGCGCGGTGCTGGTGGTTTTGGTTCGACAGGTGTAAATACTTAATTATTATTTTTCTGTAATTAGAGAATAATTTTTTTCTAAAAAATGGGCGTACGATGCCCATTTTTCATTTCCGTGATTTTCAGAGCCCAGCATTTTAGATGCCGGAATAAGTTTTCGATTAAACTCTTTTGTTGACGAAATATTTTCTCCACGATCAACCATATCTGAAATTCGTTCAATCAGTAGCAGATCATTTGCAGTTTCAGTCAGTTCACCAGTCTCAGAAATAAGGTGTGCTGAATTAAAGAACTCTAAGGCTTTCTGCGAATCTAAATAATTAATATAATTGATTGTACTTAGAATTTTAAATTTTTCATTTTCATCCAAATCAGATTTATTTATGCCGTAAAACTGATACAATGATTCGATTTGATTTGTGCCATCCGGCAATATCGACGTTTTTGAATGATCGTGAAGACTCAAAAACTGAGTCACAAGTTCAGAAGTTAAATTTGTAAATTCGGAAGAAAATTGTTTATAAAGAGCCTGTCCCAGAAGAAGAACTCTTTGTTGGTGGTCTTCTGTCGCATTTTTAAATTCGATCAGTGTTGGTGCGTCGTTGCTGGTTTTTATGTTTACTATCATAGAAGATTTCTTTGCTAAAAAACGGCCAATACAAACTGATTAAAAGTCGATATATTGAATTTCACTGTCTTAAAATGAGATCCAAAAATTGTTGGCCGTAAATTGTTTGTTCGGCTGTAAAGGTTGGGCTAAATCAATTCTTATTTCAACAGGGCCTTTTTAAGGTCTGCCAGTCTATCATCAGCAGGTTTGCCAAACCAGATCGAGAATAAATCTGACACAAATTTTTCGGGTCCAGAAATTTTTTGGATACTTTGATCGGGCTTTTGAATCAGTAAAGTGGCGTTGCCATCTTTCCATGTTGCTGTTAGCGAGAAAACTTCGCCAGTGTTAAATTTTTTAACTTCGCGAACGGCAGATAAAACATCAGCTAATTCTTTTGACGATTTATCTGCGTCAATATCGTTCGCTTTTAAAGCTTCAACAAATGATTCATAAATTTGAGATCCTGTTAAATCGCGTGAAACAGTCAGACGCAATTGAACAGGGCCTGCAGTTTTTAATGATGCTATAATTTCGTCAGAGTTTTTTTGCAATTTCGTTGGATCGGCAGCAAAAAATTCAGCTACATAAATTTTAATGATTGCTAAAAGATATACTTTCTTTTTGCGGAGACCGTAAGAGACGCTTTTAAGTTCGTTTTTTAAACCGGCGTCTTCAATGGTCACGCTTTGACTTAATTTAACATTTTCGAATGTTTTATCTGAAGTATGCGCTGTGATAGTTTGAGCCTGAATGTGGGTTTGAAATAAAATAGAAAAAATGAGAGCGTAAGTGTGTAATTTCATCGTAATCTCCTTCGGTGGATGAATGTCGAGTTAGAAACATAGTGTCATTCAGCTTGTTAGGCTTGTAAACAATAAAAGCAATGTCAGAATAAATACTATGTTTTTTAAACGAGGTTTATTATGAATATAAAAATATCAGTAGTTTGTTTTTTGTTTTTCTCAATGCTTACTGCAAGCCTAAATGTGTTTTCAAAAGAAATGCCGCAAAGATTGGGTGTAGGTATTAAAAATAATACTTCGCAAAGCCTGCCTTCGTTGGCTGTCGTATATAACCTAAATGGAAATTTAGCCATGACTGGCGGCTTTGGTATTGATACTGAAAAAGATAATTCAGCTTTGCAAATGCAAGTCGGAATCAGACATGTCATATTTCACGAGCCAAATTTACATTTTTATGCAGGTGGGCAAGCGGGTTTGGTCAGCTATGAAAATCCGATTGATGGTAAAAATTCAGGTTTTGAAATGAGTTTGCTGTGCGGAACAGAGTTTTTCTTCACTGGCCTTGAAAACGTCGGATTTACATTCGAAGGCGGTTTAGGTTTATCGTCAGTTAAAAACACGCGTGTTCGTACGATTGCAAACGATCCTGTCCGCGCAGGAATTATTTTTTACTTCTAGTCCTAACGGATGTATAACTCGACGCAAACTAAGTTTGCCGGATGTATAACTCGACGTCTAACGAAAGGCTAAATTATGTCAAAAAAAATTATTCATACAGATCATGCTCCTAAAGCTGTAGGCCCGTATTCGCAGGCTGTACAATTAGGTGATTTTTTATTTTGTTCGGGACAAATATCGATTGATCCAAAAACTCAAGATGTTTTTACCGGCGATATTAAAACACAAACCGAAATGGTTTTAAAAAATGTTGAAGCTGTTTTAAAAGAGGCGGGCTTGAATTTTTCTCACGTGGTTAAGACCACAATTTTTTTAACATCAATGTCAGACTTTGCTGTTGTGAATGAAGTCTATTCGACAAAATTTACAGCTCAGCCTCCGGCAAGATCGACTGTTGCAGTTTCAGCTTTACCTAAAGGCGTGAATGTTGAAATCGAAGTTATTGCTAATAAAAACGCGTAGGTTTAAAAAAACCATTATTTATATAACAGCACTTATCTTTGGTGCTGTTATATATTTTCAGACAGTATTGATTCTGAATGAACCCATGAATTTGTGGTCAGAACCTTCGCCTATTGCTGAGTGCGGTGTTGTTTTAACAGGAGCGCCGGGGAGGGTTCGCGAATCCTTCGAATATTTAGGACAAAAAAAAATTCAAAAATTAATTGTTTCGGGCGTTTATAAAGATTCAAAACTGCATGAGATATTTCCCTATTTGTCATTTTATCCAGAAGTGAATATGGATGACATTATTTTAGAAAAAAAATCTGAGACGACCTTCGGTAATGCTCAACAAAGTTTGGTTTTGGTGCAAAATTTAAAATGTAAGGATGTTGTCTTGATCACTTCGCAAATTCATATGTCTCGCGCATATCGTATTTTTAAGGCCACATATCCTGCCTCGATTGAAATTAAAAAATTATCACTGCCAAATTCAAAAACAGAACGCAGTGTTATGGATTTATGTACAGAAATTGTTAAATCGCTTTTTTATTATGGCCTAGGTCTAGTTTAGTTTTCTCAAAATGAGCCGATGAGTAATCATGGCTAAATCACAACAAATTTTTTCACAAAATTCAGCGGCTCCATTGGATGAGATACTTTTAGAGAACGTTACATTAAAAATGTTTGGACGAGATCCGGTTTTGCAATCTGTAAATATTCAGTTGCCGACAGATCAAACTCTTGTTGTGGAATCTTCAAATCCGCAAAATGCAGTTTGTTTTTTGCATTTTATTGCAGGGCGAATGATTTGTGATAGCGGACAAATTTTATGGAATGGAGCGAATCCGTTTGCTGCAGACAGTTATGTCTGTATGGATCAGTGGCTTTCAAGTTATTTCGAGAATCATTTTGCAGATCGAAAAAAGACGGTCAGTGAAACTTTTAATGTTATTCAAGCAAGCCTTGAATCGTACGATTTGATCGAGCAGTTTGAATTTAAAGATATACAAAATAAAAAAATCTCTGATTTATCTTATGAATTACAAAAAACAATTTTTTTGATTCAAAAAATAGCTCAGCCCGCACAAGTTTTGGTGCTTGAAGACCCTGCGATGGGGTTAAGTGAAACGCTCTGGTTGCAGGTTTTAGATTTAATGAATTATCAACAGCGACGTGGGCACTTGCGCCACGTTTATATGACAAATCATCATCCAACAGCATTAAGGCATTTAGCTTTCAATAAAATTTTTATTGAAGATGGCTTGATTTATTTTGACGAAAATGCGGGTTATAAAAAGGCTAGTCATTTTTAAAGTCTCGAGTCATACTGATTTTATTGTGACTTCAAAAAACTTAAGCTTTTATTTTTTAAAAAAATTAGTTCTGTCGGACAGATCAAAATCGTTAGTGCGACGCATTTCGATTTTATCGTTTTTTGCAATTACAATGAGTGTCGCCGTATTTTTTATCGTTCTTTTTGTAATGAACGGCATGAACAAAAATATTCGTTCGCGAATATTAGCCTTAGATCCGAATTTAACAGCATACACATCAAATAATCAGTCTTCTGAGATTCTTTTGGCAACGTCTGCTGTGAGTGGTCTTGAAAAAACGTTGTCATTTGATTCGTACGACCTGATTTTACGTACAGTGGATGGCCAATTTCGTGGAACACAAGTTACGGGCTATGATCAAGATGGCCTTAATTTTTGGAATCAAAAATTAAGAACTTTAAAAGATAAAGAAAAAAATAATTTGTTTCCAAATTATGAAACTGATTTGCAGCTTGGTGAAAATGAAATTGCTTTGGGGATTGATTTAGCTCGGTCACTGCAAATTTTAGAAGGTGATCAGATCACTTTAATACCTGCGGAGACTTTATTGTTAAGCCAGATGGAAGCACCAACTGTCGAGAAAGTGACAGTGCGAAGGATTTTAACGACAGACTTATATGATTTAGATTCAAAAATTTTATTATTTAATAAAAATGTTAGTCTGAAAAGATTCAAGTCTGGATTGTCAAAAATTTCTGGATTTCATTTGTGGGCAAAATCTTCGGATGATATTTTACAAATTAAAAATAATCTTGAACAATTCAAATTTTTTGATCGCATCGAAACTTGGCAAGATAAAAATTCAGATTTATTTTTCGCCTTATTTATGGAAAAAACAATGATCGGTATTTTTTTAGGATTGGCAGGTTTGATTGCGTCGTCTTCAATTTTGACTGTGCTTGCATTACTGATGACACAAAAACGTCGTGATATTGCTATTATAAAAACATTAGGTTTATCAAATCGAAAAACGCTATGGTTATTCACAAAAATGGGTTTATGGATTTCGTTATCGGGTTTGTTTTTGGGAACACTAATTGGTTTGAGCGTCAGTTATTACTTACAATATTATCCGGTGAAGGTATTACCAGATTACTATTATGATTCAAGTATTCCGGCGTTAGTGAATTTAGAATTTGTAGGCATAGTTGTCAGCGCCATTTTGTTTTTGGCTTTTTTGGGATGTTATTTTCCGGCCAAGGCCACTTTGAAAATTCATCCCGCATTATTATTAAAGCGCTAAAATTAAACGCTGACGTTATATTCTCTGAGTGCTTGATTTAATGATGTCTTTTGATTCGTTGATTCTTTACGTTTTCCGATAATTAATGCCGCAGGAACGCCGAATTCACCAGCAGCGAATTTTTTATTTTCTGTTCCCGGTATGACGACAGAATTTTCAGGCACTCGGCCTTTGTATGTGACGACGTCCGTTCCGGTGACATCATAAATTTTTGTCGATGCTGTGATGGTGACTCCAGCACCAAGGACGACACCTTTTTCAAGATGCACACCTTCAACAACGATGCAGCGGCTACCGATAAAACAATCGTCTTCGATAATGACAGGTTGAGCTTGTGCGGGTTCTAGAACTCCACCGATACCGACACCACCTGACAAGTGTACATTTGCGCCTATTTGCGCGCATGATCCAACAGTGGCCCATGTGTCGATCATTGAGCCGCGTCCGACGTAGGCTCCGATGTTGACATAGCTGGGCATTAAGATCGCGCCCGATTCAATGAATGAACCAAAGCGTGCAATCGCAGGCGGGACAACACGAACGCCTTCGTGGCCGGTCCATTTTTTTACAGGAACTTTGTCAAAATAATTAATTTCATGATTTGAAATAATTTGATTTGTCTGAGTTTTAAAAAACAATAAAATTGTTTTTTTGATCCACTGATGGGTGATCCATGTGTTGTTTATTTTTTCACAAACACGAAATTTTCCTTGATCAAGTTCCGTCATCACAGAAAGAATTAATTTTTTATCGCTATCTGAAAAAATAAATTCGGGCTTGGCTGAAGCTTCAAATAAATTTTCAATATTTTGTTGATTTACGTGTGACATTATTTTTTTCGTCCTTCGCTGATTTTAAGGCCGGCTAAAATGGCAGGCACGTGAATTCGTAAAATTTGATCAAACGGAATATCGCGCTCGATTTCATAAGTTAAAGTCGGAATATTTTTTTCAAGACCTGCGTATGTACCCAAAGAGCCTGGTGTCGGATAACCAATGTCGGGTTCAATCACATAGCCTGTCATTTTTGAAATGACTTCGGCCTCTGGCAAAACACCATTCGTATTTAACATGGGCTTCCATGAATGCAGACTGTAAATCACGTTGGGTTGTTCCGTTTTTATGAATTCAACAAGTGCTTGATTTTCTTTTTCACTCATCGCAGCAGGCCCGGGGTAATAACGAACAGTGGCTGCAGTAGGAGACCAGTCTTTTGTGGGTAAATTACGATTCAGATCCACTTTGTTTGAATTCCCGCGAGTTTTTAATAAAACGCCCTCAGGGTTAAATTCAGGAATCAAAGTTAAATTTAATTTGAAATCAAAATTTTCAATAAATTTTTGTAATAATCCACGGGCGCAAACAACGCCTTCAGGTTCGTCACCATGAACGCCGCCTAAAATCAGAACGTGCGGGTTTTTGGGTTCCGTTTTCCATTCAAAAGCATGAAGCGGCAGGCCTAATGTGGTTTCGCCAAATTTATATATTTTCATAGGTCACAGAATGAGCTAGAATTTTTAGAATGTCAAAAACGCTTTTTCAATACGAACAAAACAATTTATTTTTTGATGGGATCGATCTTCAACAGACGGACTTGGTTAAAAATTATAAAAAACCAATCATTTTATATCGAAAGAGTTTAATTGAAGAGCGTATTCAGTGGATGAAATCATGGAATGGTTTACATCGTTTGCATTTTGCGATGAAAGCGAATGATAACTCTGAAATATTAAAAATACTTTTAAATACGAATTGTGGTTTAGATGTCGTCAGTATCGGCGAAGTTGAAAAAGCATTGTCCGTTGGTTTTAAAGCAGCCGATATTATTTTTTCTGGTGTTGGTAAAACCAAATCTGAAATTGACAAAGCCATCGATCTTGAAATTTATCAAATCAATGTCGAAAGTATTTCAGAGCTACAACGGATTTCAGATATTTCAACAAAAAAAAATAAAAGTGTTCATATTGGCCTTAGATTAAATCCCGAAGTCGATGCGAAAACGCATCCATATATTGCGACAGCATTACAGGACTCAAAATTTGGAATTTCGATGAAAGATATTTCAAGTTGTTTAGAAATAATTCGTAAAAATTCAAACCTGATTTTTAAATCCATCAGTTATCATTTGGGTTCGCAAATTATGACGGCAGAACCATTTCAAAATGCACTGGCTAAAATAAAACCTGTGTTTTTAAATTTACAGACAGAATTTAAATCGCTGGATCGTTTAGATCTGGGCGGTGGATTAGGGATTGATTACAAAAATCACGACATGACCAATGATGAAATTCAATGGCAGAATTTAAAAACTGTTTATGAAATAGAACTGACCAATTTTCCGGCGCAATGTTTGATCGAGATGGGTCGATTTATTGTCGCCCGCAGTGGAATTTTGATCACTGAAGTTCAGTACGTTAAAAAAACTGAAACCAAAGAAATTGTGATCTGTGATGTCGGCATGAATAATTTAATGCGGCCCAGTTTGTATCAGGCGTATCATCATGTGTTGCCATTGAAAAAAAATAATATTGAAAAAAAATATATGATCGTTGGGCCCATTTGCGAATCCACAGATTTTTTTCACAAAGATTTTGTCACATCAGAAATAGCCGAAGGTGATTTAATCGCAATCTGTGATGTCGGTGCTTACGGCAGATCAATGGCTTCAAATTACAACCATCAACCCATGGCATTGGAATTTTTCATATGATTTTTTATTTGAATTGCGCACAGCCCAGATTTTTTTTGTAAACTTTGGATCTGCAGGCGGGCTGCGAATCCGAACATTTTAATCTCATGTGAAAATGATCACCGTGGCCATCGACATGTTCAATATTTTGAAATATTTTTTCTGTGATCAGTTTATCAGGACCAGAAAATTCTTTTTTATTTTCTGCGTAGGTGCACAAGTCTTGAATAATAAGTCGATCAACAAAAATTCGATCTACAGGAAATTCATTTTGTTTAAAGGCGAATTTAAAGAGTTCAAATGTTTTTTCAACAGAATAAATTTGTTTATTGATCTGCCTGTTTGCCTGTGTGACGACAACCGGAAAATTTGTTTTCTGCGCCTCGGCGGCTGTTTTTGCAGGGTACGCAATATCAGCATCGACACCGATTTGGTGGCTTTTGTGTGGACTTAAATGACCGCCGCGTTTGGCTGAAATATTTCCGACGAATAATTTTAAATCTGAAATTTTTGAATTTAAAAAATGCCCCATCTTTGAAATCATCTGAGCCATTTCGAATGTTGAATAAAAACGTTCACGATCCGGAAATGAAATTGAATAAAAAGAATCTTCTTTTAATAGCGTTTGCTGAGTTTTCAGTGAAGTTGCATTTCGAAGACTGCCATTATCTGGAAATCCAACAGCTTGATTGACAGGACGAATTGTACCCGATGAATTTTGGATAAAATTGGTATTTAAAATCTGTGTTTTCTTTTCAGACTCAGGCTGTTCAATTTGAATATGAACTGGATCTTTTTCAGCTGTCGTTTGGTCAGAAGATTCTGTTTTGAAAAATTCAGGTAAATCGACAGTTTCGACTTGGCCTTGAAATCGTCCATCGATACTTTCCTCGGAACCTTCACTTTGTAAATCAGTTTCTTCAATAACCGCCGCAGGTTTATCTGAGACAATAGGTTCGTTCGTTTTTAAAATTGTCGGTAAGCTTTCGTTTGTTTTAGACTTTGCGACATCAACTGACTTCGCCGCCGGAGCAGTCTCAAACTGATCAGTGAAATATTGTTTTTCAAATAAGACGAAAAAATCAACCAGAGCTTTTTCGCAGCTAACATCTTCATTTTCAGCAATTGTCAAACAAGTGACCTTCGCTCGTATAACGGGATCATTAGGTTTTCGTCCATGATCATTCATGTCTATGACAGCTTGATCTGAATTCTGTTTGCCGCTTAATTCAAAATCATTTTCCGTTAAAACTTTTTTTTCTTTAGTTTCAATTTTTAAATGGCCAGAGATTTTCAGAGTATGCTGTGTTTGATCATAGTCATATTTAATTGCGCTGAATTTGGTTTGACCGAGTAATAAAGTTCCTGATTTTGTTTTAATTTCAACTTTTGGTGAATCAAACTGTTCAGTATTTTCAGGGGCAGAGGTTTGAAACAAATCTGTTGAGATTAATTCCTTATGCAGCGGCTCTTGTTGCTTCGGAACTGCTGCATCGGCTGTATTATTTTGAGACACTTTTAGCTTTGCACAGCTTGCAGTAAGTAACACGAGCATCGGCAGTAAGAATTTTGCTTTTTTCATATCGATATGAAAAGCACTTGTGATGCCGCTTTGGAATGATTTTAAATCGACGATAAGAGTTTAAGCAGGCTTTAGATCCGCTTTGTATGTCAACGAACTGGTCAGATGACAGAAACTGTTTCAAAATCAATTTTTCGCGCTGTCACAGCACCGATCAATTGCTTTGAAAGAAGTTCAAATTGAGGTCCAAAATCAGTTAAACAAATTTTTAAATTTTCTTGTTTTCCCGTTGTATTGGGCTTTATTTTCAAATTTTTAAAATCATTTTTTAAAATTTCGCAAATGGCTGAGCCTGAATCAATCAAAGAAATATTTGCTCCAAAAACTTTTTGCAAAGTAGTTTTTAAAAGTGGGTAGTGGGTACAGCCAAGAACAACAGTATCAAAATCAGGAAGCGCTATTTCAGTGAAGTATTTTTTTGCTATTTGTTCGGTAATTGTATCGTCGACCCAACCTTCTTCAGCCAAGGGTACAAACAGAGGGCATGCGATACTTTGAATTTGGATTTCAGGATCAAACATTAAAATTTTATTTTTGTAGGCTTCGGATTTAACAGTTGCTCGCGTACCTAAAACAAGAATTTTTTTATTTTTTGTTTGAGTGGCCGCCAAACGAGCGCCGGGGTCAATCACATTGTATACAGGTAATCCACAAAAAATATTTTCAGGAACTTGTGTCGATGCCGTATTGCAAGCGACAACAAGGGCTTTGACTTGTCTTGAAATTAAAAAATTCATATTTTGTTCGGAATATTTTCTGACGGTGGGTGCAGATTTTGAACCGTAAGGCAGTCGTGCTGTGTCGCCCAGATATAAAAAGTTTTCATTCGGAAATTGTGAAATCAATTCGCGCAGAACTGTTAAACCGCCGATACCTGAATCAAAAACTCCGATCGGGCGTGAGTCAAAACTGTCGGACAGATTTCTTAAATCAGTCGTCATTAATTTTTAACACCATGTGCACGTGATTCCGAAATTCCATTCGAAGACATTTCCATAAATAAAGCATTCAAGCGCATTTCAGCAATCGTTGTGGCATTGACATAACTCATTCCGCTACGGATGCCGCCCATCAACTCATGCAGCACATCTGAAACATGACCTTTGACTGTCACAGTCGTCGATTCTCCTTCGGGAGCCATGCCTTGGGGCATATCTCCGCGCCAAGAAATTTGCGCTTTTTTAGAAGCCATTCCGCGGTATTGTTTTTTGCCATTTACAATGTCCCCAGGGGTTTCAATCGTACCTGATAACATCGAACCCAACATGATTACGTCAGCGCCTGCAGCGAATGCCTTCACCATGTCGCCACTTGTGCGAATACCTCCGTCAGCAATGACGGGTACGCCGTAACTGGCGGCAGCTTCAGCGCATAATGCAATCGCAGTTAATTGCGGTACTCCGCAACCCGTAATAATTCTGGTTGTGCACATTGATCCGGGGCCGATTCCCACTTTGATGGCGTCAGCGCCGGCTTCAATTAAAGCAATCGCAGCATCTGGTGTTGCCAAATTACCTGCGATAATTTCAGTTGTGGAATAAGTATCTTTCAGCCATTTTAATGTATCCATCATTTGAATTGAATGCCCGTGAGCAATATCAATTGTTAATAAATTCACGCCAGCTTTAATCAGCGAAGCTGTGCGATCTTTGAAATCAGCATTGACACCGATGCTGGCTGAAATAATTTCGGCGCCAGCGGCTTTTAATTTTTCGATTTCGAGAATTTGATTTTCGATATTCATAAATCGATGAATAATTCCAAGCCCGCCCATCTTGTGCATTGCGATCGCCATCGGAGATTCAGTAATTGTATCCATGTTCGCAGAAATGATGGGTGTATCTAAAAATTTAGTTTTCGTTAACCGTGAACGCAGACTGGGGTCTTTCCGTGATCTGATTTCCGATTTTTTCGGCATAATCAGAACGTCATCAAAAGTTAATCCGTGGTCGCGCGATTTAATATCAAGCCAATTAAACATCAGTGGCATAAAGCAAATCCTTTTCGTTAATAAGGTAATTAAATATTTTTTGTAAAATTAAATAGTGAAAAAATAAAATCATCAGAGTCTCGAAAATCAACGAAACCGCTGCGGAAAAGGGGTGCATATTGAAGGATCTGTATTGATCAAGTACCGTAGATAATACAGCTGGCAAAATAAAATAAAAGAGCGTCATTTGCACAGAAAAATAAAACCAATATTTTTTAAAAATTTTCTCAGATAAAACTAAGGCGTCGATTTCACCGATTGAATACAGTTTTGAAAATAAAACCACAAACGGTGCCAACATATAATAAGAATATTTAATCAGGCCGGGAATAATAAAAAGAAAAAACCATAAAAAAGATTTGCCCCATGAACGTAAAGTCTCAATCAGTGACAGTTCGAAATTATTTTCAATAAATGAAATTATTTTTTTTTCGATATTAAATTCGCGCGATAAATAAAATGAACACAGTAAACTTTGGATCAGCGGAAACAACAGTGCCGCCAGTAAAGATAAAAATCCCCAAATCCAAATCATCGAATCAAGGCCTGTGGGCGATTGAATTATTTTTTCAATTTTATGATCCAAAAATTGCTGAACCAAGGTTGAGATCATCGTCGCTGAAAATATCAGCACAAAGCCAGACTTGATTGCATCGATATAGTTCTTTTTTTGAATAGAAATCACAACGTTGATTAGGATTGCCTCGTAAGCAAGGACAGTCAAATTAAATTAAAAAAAATATCGATGAAAAGGCGTGACAAAGACCTGCGGAATCGTTAACTTTTTATTTCACAATTTTTCAATCTTTAGAGTGCCCCGGTGGCGAAATTGGTAGACGCACAGGACTTAAAATCCTGAGCTTCGAGTGATCGGGCGTGCCGGTTCAAGTCCGGCCCGGGGCACCATTTTCTAAAACAAAAAAATCAAAAAAAATTCTAAGTTACTAAAATCAAAAACGAATGGTTTCAATACGTTACCTAAGTCATTTTTTAAACATCATCACGCAAAATCACAGAAAATCACACAGTTTGGCTATCTTTTGGCTACACTTTGGCTACTTTTCTGAGGCAATGCTGACCTTAAATAAAGGCGGCTTCTAAGAATCATCCACTGAATTTTTCTAAGACAAAATAAACACTTGGCGACAGATTGTCTGAAGCTAAGGCAACTCAGAAAGGATACTTTTCTATGTACAACTTATTACTCAAATTTATGCTGGTGGCTACTCTTTGGCAGCTGGGGTTAAAACTCACAGACATTAACAATTGTCGTGATCGTCAGTGCGTTCAAAAGCTGGATCAAGCGCGCGCTAAAGTACTAAAAATAAATTGGAAGCCAATTTCAGTTTTCCCGAACGAGGCCAAACGATTTAGGTAATACTCAAAGTCAAAAATCCTTTCGTGGTGTTGACCGCACACTGTGATTCGATCGCTGATCCAATTTCATACAAAGGTTGCGCCAGTCAAAAGTAACTGTCACACCATTTGTGCCGCTGACTGCAGCCTTCAATTGGGCGATCTTCATCACTGTGTGCTTCTTAAAATCTTATCCCCCTCACATTTGTGAAGGGGGAATAAGCCCCCAAGATCAACCGAAAGGCACACAATGAAAATTTTTAGTAAAGAAATGAAATCGGTAATAACTCGTATTTTAAAAAAGCATAAGCAATTGGAAAAATTTAATACACAAGCTGATTTTCATTTGCGCATAGAAATGGAAAATTTTTTACCGCTGGTGATTGAGAAACATCAGCAACAAATAACAATCACTCACTATCGAAATGAAAATGGTGATCTGATTGCTGATCCTGACATGGAGTTTTTAGCTGGTCCCGATACGGAATGGTATCCGGTGGCTTTGCAAATTTGGAACGGGTCATATCATCGTGCAAGGTTTTCAGAGAACGGCAAAGACTATGTAAATCTACGGCAAGTTCGTGAGCAATTATCGTTAGCAAAAATGTGGGCAAAGAATTTGAAAGATCAGGGGTGGTGATGCGTGTTTAATTTACTCACTTAGGACAGATTACAGTCAACATTTTATCGCAATTCAAAAATGTCATATGGAGGTAAATCCATATGACAATCATACCCAGTTCAATCGAGATGACGAAGCTTATCTTTGAATATATTTAATAAGTGACCTGCCGAGAAAGACTGTGTTTATATAAATTGGGAGACTTTAAATGACTGTAGATAAAATAGCAAAAATAAATAAGCAACAAGATCTTCTGCTGGCGACATGGGAAAAGTTTTTTCTGAATCAACTAAGTCTGCTCCGTAGAATTTTAATTTGTTTAACAATTGCGATGGGGGCATTTTTATTAACGGGGACTGTATTTAAATATACGGGATCATATTATCATGCATTTGCAATTTTACCTGTTTTATTCATCTCGCTATACAGTGGCACTGTGTTTGGTATTTTGTATGCATTATTAATGAGTTTAGTGAATGATTTTTTATTTATTCAACCTATCGGCAGCGTTCTTGATAACGCAAAATCAATTGAGCACTTAATTGTGAATACTCTCGTCGCTGTTTTCTTAGCGCTAATTATTTCTTCACTGAGATCTGTCTATAAAGGTTTAATTGCGGCCAAAGTCGATGCCGAAAAAGCCAATAAAAATAAAACAAATTTTTTAGCAACGATCAGTCATGAAATCAGAACGCCATTGAACGGAATCATCGGCTTGTCAGACGTGTTAAAAAAAATGAATCAATCTGAAGAAGAATTAAGACTGACTGAGTTAATACATGATTCGGGAAAAATACTGTTAAAAATCATAAATGACATTTTAGATTATTCAAAAATTGAATCAGGTCGTATTCATCTTGAGAATTCAACTTTTTCAATTGTTGATGTGATGAATCAGGTTGTTAGTATTTTGAATCCAAAAGCAAAAGAAAAATCGATTCATCTGGATTTCGTGATCGACGAAAATGTTCCCAAACAATTCGTTGGTGATGTCTCGAGAATTTCTCAGATTTTATTTAATTTGATCGGAAACGCCATTAAATTCACAACCAACGGAAGTGTTGTTGTGAAAGTTAAAGTTGATTCAGAGGCTGGGAAAAATAATTCAAAAATCCATACGGAAAATAACATCGGAATTTATTTTTCAGTGACTGACACAGGCATTGGTTTGTCTGTACAAGATCAAGATCGATTGTTTCAGCCGTTTGTTCAATTGCAAAACACAGGAACCTCTGGTGAGGCGGGGACAGGATTGGGCCTGTCGATTTGCAGACAGCTTTTGCGTTTAATGGGTTCGGAAATTTATATCGAGAGTCAAAAAGATCAGGGCTCAAGATTTTATTTTACAATCTATTTCTCGGATTTTTCAAAAGAAAAACTAGGCCCATTAAATAAAAAAACTGAAGAGATTAAATTTAAGCATATTCACAAAAACGATGAAGCGCCTTTATTTGCTGAAGATGAACGCCCGCTGATCTTAGTTGTCGAAGATAATCCGACAAATCAGATTACTATGCAGGTAATGTTAGAACGATTGGGTGCTGATGTTATTGTTGCGTCTAATGGTACTGAGTCATTGAATTTGGTTTCGCGCACACAATTTGATCTGATTTTTATGGATTGCCAAATGCCTGTGATGGGTGGTCTTGAAGCCACTGAAAAAATGCGACAAAGCCGCATTCGTTTGCCTATTATAGCAATGACGGCGAATACTTCAAAAGAAGATCAGCAGGCGTGCTTTGATGCAGGTATGGACGGTTTTATTGGTAAACCGATCACGCTTGAAGTTTTATCGAATGAGCTGATCCGTATTTTAAAGCCAGAAGCAGGTTTTTTGTCACAAGATATTCTAAATAAATTAGAACAAGCCATCGGCCCCGTAGGTAAATCGAAAGTCATACAAGCTTTTTTAAAGGGCATTGCTGAAATGAAAGAATCACTTTCGCATGTACAAATTGAAAAAGATTTAGATTCGGTTAAAAAGTTAGGTCACAGATATAAATCCTCAGCCGAAACTGTTGGAGCTCGAGGACTAGCAAATTTATTTAAAAAACTCGAAAAAACAACGACTGTGGATACAACAAAAAAAACGATTGCTGAAATTCAATTGGCAACAAATGAAGTTGAAATTAAATTAAAAGAAATTATTTAAATTCATTTTTGATGTTGAAAAAAAAAGGGCTGGTGAAAAACACCAGCCCTTAAAACTTGATACTATTTCAAAAAATTGACATGAACTTTGCCTGAATTAAATTTTGGTATGAAAGTCAAAGTTCATGTGCCGTGCATGATATGTATCAGTTGATTTTTGTAACTCTGGTGACACTGAGCACGCCACAAAGCAAAGTATTGCCGCGACGATCATTAAAGCAATTATTTTCTCCATAAGAACCCCCTGAATTAAAATTTTTTTGTACTCAGTTTGAAACAGATTCATTTTTTGACTTATATTTTTCACAAACCTTCGTGTAAAGAATTATAAATCGCGCCAACGCATTCATGAGGTATCAGCGGCTTTTGTAAAAACAAAGGTCTGGCATCTGATTTGTCAAAATATTGCATGAACTTTTCGTACTCGATGGCAGATGTGATAATAATTTTTCCATGAAGTGCTTTTGTGAACTTGCTCCACAAATCAATTCCGGTTCTGGCTCCGGATAAAAAAATATCTGTAATCACTAAGTCAAATCCCTGTCCAGTTTCGAAAGCCTTTGCAATCATATCTTCGGCTTCAAGTTCTGAAGTTGCCCAGAAAACTTTGGCATTTCGATCTGCGCGTTCGACGATGGCTTGCCAGAAAGGTTCAAAGGTGACGTCGTCTTCGACAACTAAAATCTGCGGTTGATGAAAAGATGTGGCTTTGTGTGTAAGCGTTGATCCAATTCGTTCATTGTTTGAATCTATTTTGAGTGCTGCGGCTGTGTTCATAAGTACCCCCTGTTGAAATATCATCTGCCGCATGTGTGATTTAAGTATTATTTCAATTTGGAGAAATATCCATGTTGCCAAAACTGGACCTGTATTTTCTTGATATAAAAAACACGGAGTATTAGAATTTACAGTTATGAAATCAAAAATTTTAAGTGTCGAAGATGATTTGACAATTCAAGCACTGATTGAACAAAGTCTAACAGATTACAATGTCGTATCGGCAGGTTCGTTGAAAGACGCCGATCACGAATTATCAAAAAATATTTTTGACGCTATTTTATTAGATATTGAGTTACCGGATGGTGACGGTTTGAAATATTATACAAAGATTTCAAATGATCCTAAATTTAAAAAAATTCCAACATTATTTCTTTCGGCTAGAAACGAAATTTCAAATAAATTAATGGCATTTTCATTGGGCGCAGATGATTTTATTTCGAAGCCGTTCGATCCGCTTGAATTGCGAGCGAGAATTTCTTCGAAAATTAAAAAAATGCATTCTGATGTCGAAGAAAAAAAGACTAAAAAAGTTGGCGATCTCGAGATTGATTTTGATCGACAAAAAGTTTTTCAAATTAAAAATGGCAAAGAAACAGATTTGTCATTGACGGCGATTGAAATTAAAATTTTGACGATGTTGTCTAAGCGAAATGAACAAGTTTTTTCGCGTGAGCAAATTTTATCATCTGTTTGGGGCGACACACATATCACTGATCGCACCGTTGACAGTCACATTGCACATTTACGAACTAAAATTGCGGATTCAACAGTTATTGTTGATACAGTCAAAAATTTTGGCTACCGCGTGATTTTAAAATAAATTGCAAAAATTATTTAATTAAATTTCAATTTGGAGAAATCTCCAAAAGTGATTCAATAAAAAATAATTTGCACAAGGCAGGCTCACATTGTGGGGTTGTATCGTGTTTGATGAATTTAAAAAAAATTTAATTTCAATAAATTACAAGTTAATAATTAGCGTATTTCTAAGAGTATTTTTATTTTTGATAATTGTTATGATTTTCACATCAATTATTGCACCAATTGCAGCGTAGAAAAATAAAAATTAGCTTCATTTGAATTAGTTAATATCAATACATTGAATAATCTATTTAGGTAACACGCGATACTATGGAGATATCTCCATAGTATCGTCACGGTCACGTCATTTAAGGTGCCGAAACTGCTTTTGTATGGCGCAGACAATCTGCACATACAATACATAATAAAAGGAGTTGTCGATGATTAAGCAAACAGAACATATGAACAAAACAGCTGAGCATAAAGAAACATACCGGGAAGTCGCCCGAGAAGCTATGGTTGCTTTTCCGGATCGTAGAAAATATTTAGTCGTTGAGGATGATTTTACATTGCAGTCAATCTGGGAACATATTATTCAGTCGGTTGATTCGCATGCAATTATTCGCTGGGCCAGATCTGAAGAGGGTGCTGAAAAATTAATTAATGATCGTGAAAAAATTGAAGATCCCTTCGATTTTGTGATTGTTGATATTATGTTGGTCGGTGAAAAAACGGGTATTGATCTGTGGCAAAAATATAAAAATAATGGCCTAGTTTTTTTGTTTGCCAGTGCGCTGTCTGAAAGAAAATTTTCACAAATGATCGGTGAAGACAAAGATAATTTTCCAATTCGTCTTAGAAAGCCTTTGTATATCCCAGACTGTGTTCATACTTTAAAAACATTAATTTCATAAATTGCAAATACTCAAAAAAAATATTAAAAGGAGTTTTTATGTTCAACGAAAAAATGCTTTTTCAAAAAAATATTCAATGCAAATATTTAGGTTTTTCAATATCTAGTGATGAACAAAAACAATTATTAAATATTTTATCAATACTCAGTCAAATGGCGCCGCAGCCAGCCTCGTTGAAGGTAACTTTTTCAATTTATAACGAGGGTTATAAAGTTTTATTGCGAATGACCACACCAAAAGGACCCGTGTTTTCAGTGGCCACGGGGCCGACGTTGGAATATGTTTTAAATCGAGCCAGTTTACAAACTATGCGTAAATTCAAAAAATGCAAGTCAAACCAGAATCAAAAAGAAATCGAGAAAAAATATTTTTCAACAGAAGTTGAAGGTTAAAGTTTACATTTTTTGGTTCATTCAATAAGAAGGCTTGCTCAACCGAACAAGCCTTCTTTAATTTATTTTTGATTGAGCTAACCGGTTCGGTCTGATTCAGGCATTTCACAAAGATGTCTTGCGTGCATTATTTCAGCTCTATGTGTACGAACCTCAGTTATTATTTGCGGATTTAATAAGCAATAGCATGGCTGCAAAGGAAGCAAAAACTGATCAGCGTGGTTGTTGTTACTGTTCTCATTTAGGTCTCCGTTGTTAGAATTAGAGTATTGAACATCAATTTTGTGTGTGTTAAGTGTTCAATTTGGAGAAAGCTCCATTTGAAGTTCAATGTTGCATGCCATATATTTATAAAAAATGCGGAGCAAAACAAATGATCATGTTTTCTAGATTTAATTTTTTGATGAGCGTTGTTATTGTGTTGGTAGCTTCTTCATCAGGAATAGCATCTGAAGCAGCATCATCATTACCGTTAACGATTGATGCCGCCGTTCAGCAAGGCTTACGCAGTAATGCTGCGATACTGCAACTGCGT
The DNA here is from genome assembly GCA_947370945.1 of Pseudobdellovibrionaceae bacterium. Classification (GTDB taxonomy): domain Bacteria; phylum Bdellovibrionota; class Bdellovibrionia; order Bdellovibrionales; family Bdellovibrionaceae; genus Pseudobdellovibrio. Next base: position 20,858 of record CANBND010000006.1, read on the forward strand.
GAAAAATTAAATGAAACAAGTGGTTCGCAAAGCTTAAGTCATTCAGCTTTATTTCCGACGGCAAATTTATCAACAATCGGTCAGAGAAAAAAAGATGCCGTATTTGGTAAAACGCCGGGGACTGTCGCATTCGACGGAAATTCTTATGATTACTACAGTCTTGATATGAATGTCAGCCAGCCATTACTGGTTTTTGGTTCATTTGATGCAATTAAAAAAATTGATCTTGATGATGATATTGCGCATGTTGATTTAAAAATTGCAGAACGCGATTTGACGACACAAATCATTCAAGCTTTTTATAAAACTATTTCAAGTCAGCGACAATGGCGATTGCTGACGGACGAACTTGATATCGTTCAAGAATCTTTAGCGACGGCACAAAAACGATTTCAAATTGGGCGTGGCCAACTTTTGGATGTTTTGCAGGTCAAGACTCAACTGGCTTTGTTAAAGCCCAAAATCGAAGATTCTAAAAATCAAATGACAATTGCGGTTGCTCAGTTGGCAACACTTTTGGGTTCTGATGATCAAGTAACTTTAAATTTAAAATCATATTTGCCATCAATAAAAATGAAAGATGTTTTAAAGTTGATTGATCATGAAAATGGAGATTTACCAGAGTTAAAACGTATTCGTTTACAAAAAGAACAAAATTCAGTTGAACGCAGTCAATTATTGGGAAAAGATCTGCCACAGCTCAGATTTAATTTTGATTATAATTTTGCAAATTATGCAAAATCTGACGTCTTAAATCCGGATTCAAATTCATGGAATGCTCAGTTGATTTTAACAATACCTTTATTTAGTGGTTTGTCTTCTAGGTACGAAGGTCAAGTTTATGCTTCACGTGATATTCAACTTGAACATCAGTACGTTGATAAATCTTCGAATCTGAAGTTGTCGCAAATATCTGCAAAGAAAGCTTTAGAATCTTCAGAGGTTTCATTGAATTCATCGGCGGAGGCAGTTGATTTGGCAGATCGAAGTTTCAAAGAAGCACAAAAAAATTATCGTTTAGCGACTATTGATTTTTTGCAATATTTGCAGGTTCAGCAATCTCGATTAGATGCAATTTTGAATAATGATCAAATAAAAACGAATTCAATTTTAGCGACAGCTAATTATTTAGCAACCAGCGGACAAGACATGAATCATTTTGTTGAATTTTTAAATCAACAGAATTCTTCGGAGAAAAAATAGCATGAGATCAAAATCATTCACCGTCTGTTTTTTAATGATGACAACCTTTTTTATAAAAGCTGAAGCTGCTATTAAAAACACAACAAAGCCGATTGAAACAGAAAATATAGAAATCGCAGTACCCAGATCTGAATTGCGTATTCAGGATGATACAAATAAAATTAAAAAAATAACTTTTGAAAATTATTACGAATTCAGTCTTGGCTCAATAAATATGAATCAAATATCGTCACCTGCATTTTCAAATGGGACAGCTGGGGTGAATACTTTAGGGCCAGAATATGGTTTATTTTCAAATCATAAATTTGAAAATAATTTCTCTCGTCGCTTAGGTTTAGCTTATCAAAAAATGGATCGTCATTTTAAATCGGCTATGAATTCTGAATTCGCATTGGGTGGTTTACAAAATGGGCGACTGTTGACTTTTAACCTAGGTGTTGAAAAAGATTTTGCTTCAAATCTAAACTTAAATTACTTGCATCCGATGATTGGCTTCTTCATTAAGCCCATCTGGCTGTCGATGGACGAATCGGTTCTTTCGCGAAGTTTTAGTCAATGGGGTTATGAATTAGCTCCGGCGGCGACAGTTTCTGTTGATGTTCATTTGCCAGAAAATAAAATATTACGCGTAGGACTACGTGCAGAAGTTTTTACGGGGCGATTAGAAAATACGAATATAAATGGATGGAATTCAGCACTTTTATTTCAAACTGATTGGGGAATATTATGAAACTAAATAGACAATTTTTTTCAAATTTTTTTATGATGTGTTTTGCCGCATTCAATTTTTTCAGTTGCGCCGATCGAACGACTGATGATTACCAACGTGATAAGTTAAATCAAAGTTTAAATACGTATCAAGCTGTTACAGGTGTTTACACAGGAGCAGTAAAATCAAACAAAACTGGTCAGGCCATTGGTGCAATTGAGTTGGGTTTGCAAGTTCAAACGAAAACTTCCACATCAACAACAGGTGATACAAATCAAGCGTCTCCGGTGTTGATTACAAATCTTCGATTCCTAAATACAGACTTAAATACAAAAATGATTCAGGCAACAACTCAGAACAGTTACTACGATCAAACAACAAAACAATTTCATACTGAAATTTCTGTAACTCGATCAACGGTATCTGGAGCTTCAGCGCAATCTGAGATTGTAAGCGTGACTGGTATTTTGGATGGTGACCAGTTCAATGGTGAAATTAAAGATTTAAATGATCCTGATTATGCGGCTACACTTCAGCTTGTCAAAAATGGTTCTACAATAGAAAAAATTGCTTCAGAAAATAAAAATCAAAATTCAGATCCAACAGCGCATCAAAATGCAGGACTTACATCGGAATCACTTTATTTTTCCGGTCAAACGCAATTTCTAAATATTTCAAAGGCACTCGATGTTATTATGGTTTTACCATTTCATCAAACAGCCGAAGATTTATTAAATATTTTTTCAGCAACTCGCGATGTCAGCATGAGTTTTAATTACGGTAAATCATTGCATATTAATTTTTCAAATGTTTTATGGGATCGAAGACAAGGTTTTATGTCCGGACAAACAACTGTCGTCAGAAATAACGAGATACTTCAATTAACTATTGAATGTCACTATGCAAACCAAAGCCAAATTCAAAGTCAAAATCAATTAGTATGTAAAAATATTTTATCAAATTCAAATGGCCCATTTGTTTCAAGTTTGAATCAAACAAATTTGCCTGTCACTGACCCGACGACTTCAGATATCAGTCAGCCGTTGATTTCTAAAATATATGCAGGTTCTGGTCAGTTGGGCGGAAAAACTGTGAATGATTTCAGATTAAATGTTAGTACCATAAGCCAATCGGCCGCTGATCAGTTGCTGGATTTATTTTTTCCGCCGAATGAAAAAACATTAGGGATTTCATTCAATGCAGGCGAGGGCGTTAGTATTTATTTTTCAAATATACGATGGGATGTGGCTCAAGCTACGCTTGATGGGCAAACGATATCTTCGGGTGCTGAAGGATACACAGCTTATTTGAAGTGTTCAGATTTTTATTTTACAAACATGACCGCAAAATCAAAATTCAGCTGCCATTACTGGACGAATCGCAGCCCGGATATTTTTGTTACATACAACGGAGCCGCACTTTAATTCATAAATTTTAAAACAAACAGGAAGTTTCAACATGAGTTTATCACGCTTATCAATTCGAAAACCTGTTTTTGCTTGGATGATGATGGCGACACTGATGGTATTTGGCCTGATCAGTGGTGATCGTATGGGTATCAGTCAGTTGCCCGATGTGAATTTTCCGGTCGTAAATATTTCTTTAACGTTAGATAACGCAGCTCCAGAAGTGATGGAGATGGACGTTGTTGATGTTGTTGAAAATGCAGTCATGGGTATTGAAGGTTTAAAAAATGTAATTTCTACTGTCAGTCAAGGTCAGGCAAATATCACATGTGAATTCGAACTTGATCACGATATTGATGTTGCGATTCAAGAAGTTCAAAGTCGAGTTGTACAGGTTCAAAATAAACTGCCTTCAAAATTATATCCTCCGGTGATTACAAAAACAAATCCTGAGGACCAAGCCATTTTGTGGGTCTTGGTCACTGCCGATCCCAAAATTTCGATGGCAGAACAAATGATGTATGCGCGCGACACATTGAAAGATCAGTTTTCAACAATTTCTGGTGCAGGTTCAATTTTACTTGCGGGTTATGTTGAGCCCAATTTGCGTATTTGGATCGACAGAGAAAAATTAAAAAAATTTGATTTAACAGTTGGTGATGTCATCACTGCAATTCAGAATGAACAAATCGAACAACCTGCGGGTCGCATAGAAACAAATAAAAACGAATTAAACGTTCGAGTGATGGGTGAATCAAAAAGTGTTGAAGAATTTTCAAGAATTCGAATTAATACACGTGGTGGTTCGCCCAATTATGGTAAAATTACAATCGGTGATGTAGCCAAAGTCGAAGAAGGATTATCAGACGTTCGACAAATTTCAAGATTCAATGGTAAAGCCACGGTGGGCTTAGGCATTGTGAAACAGCATGGAGCAAATGCTGTTGATGTGTCAGAGCGTGTTCAGCAAAAAATTAAAGATTTAAATACTAGATTAAAATCAGGATTTCATCTTGAGGTTCAATTAGATACTTCTAAATATGTTAAAGATTCTGTCGGTGAATTAAAAATGTCATTAATTTTGGCCGCGATATTAACGGCCATTGTTTGTTATTTATTTTTAGGATCGTGGTCATCTACGTTTAATGTGTTACTGGCAATTCCGACTTCGATTTTAGGTTCATTCATATTTTTATATTTCATGGGGTTTACTTTAAATACATTCACGCTTTTGGGCTTATCATTGGCGATTGGTATTGTAGTTGATGACGCCATCATGATGCTAGAAAATATTGTACGCCATTTTGAATTGGGTCTTGATCGGGTAAAGGCATCTATTATTGGTTCCGAAGAAATTACTTTTGCAGCACTTGCCGCGACATTGGCGATTGCTGCGATTTTTATTCCGGTTATATTTATGAAAGGTGTGATCGGCAGATTTTTTTATCAGTACGGAATCACTGTAACTGCGGCCGTATTTTTATCTTTATTAGAAGCATTGACGTTAACACCGATGCGAAGTTCCAGATTTTTATCAACAGCCAAAGAGCATGGCGCCAGTTGGGTTTCAAAAACAATGGATCATTGGATGGATCGATTAACTTTGGCCTATAAATCATCGTTACAAAAAGCTTTAAAAAATCGTTTAATGACAGTCAGTGTTTCATTCGGAATTTTTATAGTTTCATTATTTTTAGTTTCATTTTTAAATCAAGAACTTTTACCGCCACAAGACCAATCTTTATTTTTATTAAATATTGAAAATCCTGTAGGAACATCTATTCAAGCCAGTGATCAATTTTTTTCTGAAGTTGAAAATGAAATTCATAAAATTCCTGAAATCGAAAGTTTATATACAACTATCGGAAATTTTAATGGCAATGATGTCGTTAATGCCGGAAGCATTTACGTTTCATTAACAGATAAATCAAAACGAAAGTCACCTCAAAGAGAAGTTATGGATCATGTTAAATCTGTGGTTCAAAAATTAATACCCACGGCAAAAGTTTACGCACAAGATTTGTCATTGGCCGGAATGAGTGCTTCGCGTGGATATCCAATTGAATTCACAGTTAAGGGGCCCGATTGGAAAATCTTGGCTGATTCAAGTGAAAAACTTTTATCAGAACTTGCAAAAACAGGATATTTTGAAGATGTAAACAGTGATTTTCAATCAGGTATGCCAGAAATTCGAGTGACACCAGACCGAGATAAAGCCGCCGCGCGCGGAATGACATTTGATTCAATCTCATCAGAAATCAGCGCGCTAATCGGTGGAAATCGTTTCGGTGCTGACACGGCTTATCCTATGGGTGCGCATCGTTATGATATCAGGTTGCGATCGCAAGAAAATCAAAGGCTTTCAAGCGATGATATCGGAAATATTTTGATTCGAAATAACAGGGCAGGTTCAGATTTAATTCCTGTCAAACAAGCGGCGGATATTCATGTAGGTACAGCGATGCAATTAATTTCACGATTAAATCGCGAACGTTCAATCCCTGTTCATGCCAATGTTGCGAACGGAAAATCTCAGCAAAAGGCCTTAGATTTAATTTCTGAAAAAGCAAAACAGATTTTACCAGCAGGTTACCAAGTTGTTATCACAGGCAGTGCTCAAGCATTTCAAGATTCAATTTCAAGTTTATTATTTGCTTTGTTTTTTGGAATTGTCGTAGCCTATATGATTTTAGCTTCGCAGTTTAATAGTTTTATTCATCCGGTTACTGTATTAATGGCATTACCATTCAGTTTGTCGGGTGCACTGTTGGCTTTATTTTTTACACATCAATCAATTAATTTGTACAGCATGATTGGTTTGATTTTATTAATGGGAATCGTAAAAAAGAATTCTATTTTACTAGTGGATTTTACAAATCAAAAACGTAAGGAAGGTTTGAATCCAATCGATGCAATCATTGCAGCTTGTCCGGTCAGGCTTCGTCCGATTTTAATGACGTCGATTGCGACAGTGGCCGGAGCTGTGCCCGGAGCATTGGCTTTGGGGCCCGGTTCAGAAGCGCGAATACCGATGTCAGTTGCCATCATTGGCGGAGTTTGTTTTTCAACATTTATGACTTTGTATGCAGTCCCAGTTGTGTATAGTTATTTTGTTAAATTTGAAAGTGTAGATGACTTCGAGGAATTGTCATGAGTTTACCAAAGCTTTCGATCAACCGACCTGTCATGGCTTGGATGATGATGTTGGCTTTGATTGTTTTCGGATTTTTAAGTTTTAAAGATCTGGGCGTCAGTCAGTTACCTGATGTGGATTTTCCAGTTGTGAGTGTAAACTTATCTTTAAATGGTGCTGCGCCTGAAGTCATGGAATCACAGGTGATTGATCCACTTGAAGATGCGATTATGCAAATTGAAGGTGTTAGGTCTGTCACTTCAAATGCGCAACAAAGTTCAGGTTCAATTTCAATCGAATTTGAATTAGATCGAAAAATTGACAAAGCCGTTCAAGACGTCGAAGTTCGTATCAGTCAGGCGCAAAATTTATTGCCTGTGGATTTAAATCCTCCAGTTGTTAGAAAAACAAATCCTGAAGATCAACCCATTTTGTGGTTGGCACTGACGGCCCCTGAAAATGAAAAAAAATCGATATTAATGATGTATGCACACGATACATTGATGCAAAAATTTACTACGATTCCAGGCGTTGGTGATGTTGCTTTAGGTGGATACACCGATCCAGCACTGCGAATTTGGTTAGACAATAAAAAACTTTTTCAAAATGAAATGACTGCGGATGATATTATTAATTCAATCACCAAAGAACATATCGAAGTTCCACTGGGACAGCTGAATAACGACAAAAAAGAATTTAATTTAAGGTTAATGGGCGAAGCCAAAACTCCTGAAGATTTTGGAAAAATTAGAATTAATTCTCGTATAGGTTTAGGTGTTAATTTTAGACCAACACAACTTTCAAGTGTGGCACGTATCGAAGAATCCACAATGGATGTCAGAAAAATTGCGCGGTTTAACGGAAAAAATGCCATCGGTCTTGGGATTTTAAAGCAGCACGGAGCAAATGCCGTTGAAGTAGCAAAATTAATTCGTGAAAAAGTCAAAGAAGTGATTCCTGAATTGCCACCGGGTTACAGTATTTCTATCAGATCAGACACAACCAAATTTATTCGTGCTTCGGTGACTGAATTGATTTTTACATTATGTTTGTCAGCGCTACTGACATCATTAGTCTGTTTATTATTTTTAGGTTCATGGTCTTCAACGTTTAATGTTTTACTGGCGATTCCAACGTCAATCATTGGAACATTCACTATAATTAAATTCTTTGGCTTTACTGTAAATACATTTACACTTTTAGGTTTGTCATTAGCTATTGGTATTGTCGTTGATGATGCAATCATGATGCTTGAAAATATGATTCGTCACAGCGAAATGGGTAAGTCTCCCAAATTGGCGGGTTTGATCGGCGCAGAAGAAATTACTTTTTCTGCATTGGCGGCCACAATCGCCGTTGTTGCCATATTTTTGCCAGTGATTTTTATCAAAGGTGTTATTGGAAAATATTTTTTTCAATATGGGATCACAGTTTCAACGGCCGTTTTGTTATCATTATTTGAAGCCTTGACCTTAACGCCCATGAGATACGCCAGATATTTTCATTTAAATGACAAACCATCAAAGTGGTCAGAAAAAACGAATCATTTTTTTGAAAACCTCAGTTTGAAATATAAAAAATTACTCCAATTTTTACTGGGGCATCGAATTAAAACATTGGTGATAGCAACATTGTTGGCGGTGTCATCATTTTTTCTGGCAAAAACTTTACCCAGCGAAATGTTGCCAGCCCAAGATCAATCACAATTATTAATTCGATTTAAGGCTCCCGTGGGAACAGCATTAAATGTCACAGATGAAAAATTACGACAAGCTGAAAAAATTATTTTAGATCACAAAGAAGTTGATGGGGCATTTACCTTAGTCGGTGGTTTTGGTGGGGATGCCGTTAACCAAGGGAATCTCGTTGTCGCATTAGTTGATAAAAATCAAAGAAAATTGTCACAACAAGAATTGATGAAAGTATTTCGCGCGGAATTAAAAGTCATTAAAGGAGTTCAGGTCAATATCCAAGACACATCGCTTCGCGGGTTTTCATCATCGCGTGGGTTTCCGATTGAATTTATTTTGCAAGGACCAGATTGGCAAAAATTAACACAGTTGTCTGATCAGTTGATTGAGCAAGCTAAAAATGAAAATATTGCAGCTGATATGAATACAGATGTGCAACCAGGTATGCCTGAATTACAAATAATTCCGAACAAAGAAAAAGCTGCCGTTCATGGAGTCAGTCTTAAAAGTATTACATCTGTTGTAAATACATTGGTGGGTGGAGCCGTGCTAAATGGAAAAACTCAGTATGAAAAAAATGAACATCGCTATCCCATTGAAGTCAGACTTGAATCTGATCAACGAAATACTGCCGAAAGTTTAAATCATATTCGAGTCAGAAATAATCGCGGACAAACCGTTCAGCTCTCTGAAGTCGTTGACCTAAAAACAAATGCAAGTCCTTCGCTGATTTCTCGAGTTGATCGTGAACGAGCACTGAAAGTTTATGCAAATCCGGGATTGGGGTTGTCGCAGCAACAATCGTTAACAAAATTGCAAGATCTGGCGCAAAAAATATTGCCTGGTGGATATTCAATGAAATTAACGGGCAGTGCACAAAGTTTTAAAGAATCCATGCAGAGTTTAATGTTTGCGTTGGCTTTTGGTATTTTAGTTTCATATATGGTGTTGGCTTCGCAATTTAATAGTTTTTTACATCCGTTAACAGTTTTATTGGCGTTGCCATTTAGTTTTAGCGGCGCTTTTTTAGGATTAAAAATTTTTGGTCAATCAATTAATATTTACAGTTTGATCGGATTTATTTTATTAATGGGAATTGTTAAAAAGAATTCAATTTTACTGGTTGATTTTACAAATCAGTGTCGAAAAAATGATAAACTTGAAACAGACGAAGCACTTTTAAAGGCTTGTCCAGTCAGACTTCGTCCGATTCTAATGACGTCAGCCGCAACAATTGCCGGAGCCGTTCCGGCGGCTTTAGCGCTGGGGCCTGGTTCCGAAACTACAGTGCCAATGGCTGCAGGTATTGTTGGTGGAGTTTTTGTTTCAACGTTGCTAACACTTTTTATTGTGCCATGCTTTTACAGTTTAGTTTCACGTTTTGAAGGTCAAAGATATGATATTGAAGTTTAGGATTAGATTTTTTGATTCATTTTTATGAATTCAATTGTGAGATCAATTTGAGACGCTTTCAGCGTTGTTAAAATAAATTAATACCAAATTCATCGAGCCTTTATCAGACTGCGCTATTGTTTATGTAAGGCAAAGCAATGCTAATAAACAACAACAAAAGGAGATCATATGTTCATTCAAAAAATTGTTCTGGTGTCTTTAATGGTATTGTCTGGTTCTGCGATTTTTGCACAGACTGATGTTTCAAGAAATCATGATATAAAATCAGACAAAGAAAAAATTCAATCTGATCAGAAAAAAATTAATGCAGATCAAAGTAAACTTTCCACGGATCGTAAAGCGCGAAATCAAGATCAAAGCCAAGTAAATGTTGATCG
>CANBND010000007.1 GCA_947370945.1 Pseudobdellovibrionaceae bacterium
ATGTCAGCTCATTCTGATTTTGCGAAAAACAAACTGAACTTAAAAACACACTTGCGAATAAAATATTTGTAGAAATAAAAAGGCGAAACATAAATCTATGTTCCGCCTTTGAGTTAAAAATTCAAGCTTTAAAATTCAATTTAAATAAATGCTGCGACTATCTGCGGCCTGATTTAATTTTTAACTGTAACTTTGCAATTAAATGAACAGCCATTTTTTCTTGAACACGACACATTTTTAATTCGTCACGGCGATACGATCTTTGTGACGGCGTTAATGTTCCTGTTTCAAGTTCCATTTCATAATCCATTTTGCTTGAACGAATACCTTCAAGCTCTTTAGATTGTTGTTTAAATAATTTTGTCACTCCACTGATAGGAGCTACTTCAATCCACTCTTCTTTTTGACGAAACCAAGACACCATACGTAAAAATCGAGCTTTATTTTTTGCCAATGTAAAGCGCGGAAACCCTGTATCTGGCAATTCTAAAACATTTTCAACAGCATCGAAGTCAAATTCTTCTTCTTCCTCTGTTGAATCCTGCATAACACCTGTAGCCTGAGCAGCAACATCAAATTCACCGTCATCTTCACCCGAAAAACGGTCAACAGGGCGCTCGTCTTCTTCGTTGTCATCCATGTCTTCATTGTTTTTATCAACTGCATTTGATTTCACTTTGATTTCAGCAGTTTTTGTTTCTTGGTCATTTAGCATCTGAATAACATTTGTTGTATTTTCTATAGCAGTTTCAATTGATGACATATGATCTCCCCCGAGTTCGTTGTCTTATTTAACGATTTGTAATCGATATTTTTGGCGTTGGATGTTTATACCCTAAATCAACCGATGTCGCAATATGTCAAATTGTTATTAGGTGAAATTTATACGATTTAATAAAAACTAATTTTTACCGCTAGTGACACGGCATGTGTCTAAGTCTAGAGTTAAAGCTTCAGTCTGAGGCCAAAAAGCCACGGATCTTGTGTTCTCTTGTATAGAACACTTGGCAGACTCGAGGGGGAAAAAATGAAAAAAATTACACGCTCAACTGTGTTTGGAGTTCTTGCATCTATATTATTGTTAGTGATTGGTTGCACTAGCAATCCACAAAAGCGAGACACGGCAAATTCAAACGAAGCCATGATTTCGCAAGAAAAACCAAAACACTATATAATGACGTTGCACGGAATCCGCGGCAATGCTGTTTCATTTGGCGATTTTCACACATTGATTAAATCTCACTTAGAAAAAATTGATCCCGGTTACGAAGTTATTCCTTTGAACATCACATACTCGGTCGCACAAACAGATTACACGCCAGAAAAAGCCGGACGTGAAGTTATTGCAAAACTTTCTAAAATGGTTCCTGTGTTAAATCCACTCGATCAAATTTCTGTTGTCGGTTATTCGATGGGTGGCCAAGTTGGTTTGGCTTGGTACTTTGAATCTTTGAAAGATCCTGCTGCAAAAAAATATGCAGACCATTTAAAACATTTCGTCGGCCTCGGTGCCGCATTTTGGGGAGCCAAAGAAGCTGCTCTGGGAACATCCGATATCGATGTTTTACGAAATACAATTAAATTTATTACAATCGAAGTTCGCGATTTATTAAGAAAAGAGTCGCAGCAATATCTGGGCAGTACATTAACTCAAGGCTTGATCAGCATACAAAAATATTCTGATGCTGGCGTTGATCGTCTATTGAAAAATTTAAAAACAATCGAACAACTTAAAAAATTCTACGATGAAAATATTCGCACAATTTCAGCCGTTAATATCAGCTTTAACGAATTAGTTGGTTTATCATTGGGCGGTGCTCCTGCGACAACATTACGTTTGGGCCTGTTAAGCAGCCCAACCAGCCTGGTTAAATGGACAACCATTGCACCGTTAGTTCAATGTTTTGAAACAAACGCTGGTGCAAAAACAGAAGGCTGTGATGATTTTCAAAATCCAGTTTTTAAATTCATCAATGACAAAGTCAATAAACCGCACGCCTTCGGATACAAACGTCGCGAAACTGACAATGCCGTTATTACTCCATCTGGAAATGCACAATTCATTTCTGTTCTTGAAACTGATTCAAATTACGAAGATGGTCACGTCACAAATGTGACTCAATCCAAGTACGCATTAAATCCCGCAATTCACACGACGTATTTCACAGAAGCACTTCATGCGACAGTCGTCAGCGCTGATCAATACAATGCGACTGTTAAAAAATTATCTAAGCTGGGGGATTCGTGGACGGATTTAGCCGAAGACGTTGTCTTGGTTTACAATGCGAATTGTAAAACTGAAACTGGAGCAGATGATTTCGAAAAATGTTCGAAACATCACTCGTATAAATATGTTTTAAAAGCCTTTGCGGATTGCGATCGCGAAAATTCAACATGTTCTGCTGATGGACAAAAAAATGTTTTAGATGTCATCGCGAATAAAAACAAAATTGCAGACGGACAAAAGCGTTTACAATCGGAATTACACGGTTTTACAGTTGAATTAAATATGCGTTTACCATCGGGATATAACCTGTCAATGTTCAATGAAAAAACAATTCTGAATCACATCCAATTTGAAACTGTCAAAACGAATGATCAGGTGTTTTTACAATCTTCGTTAAATGCAGACAATCAAATCACGATTGCTCGCGAAAAAGAATTAGCCTCTGTGTTGATTAAAAAAATGCATTACTCAAACGAAGAACAATTAAAAGTTGTGATGACCGGATTATTCATACCTAAAAACGATAAGAACTATGACTACAAAGCCCTCGAAAACGGAACTGCTATTTCATTCAAAGTTGACCTTCCGGGAATTAAATCTCGTGTGATCAATGCGATTGTTCGTCCGTACCATTCAACGTATGTTGATTTACGAATGGCCACAAAAGATGGGGCAAAATAATGAAAAAAATAATCGGCGCAATACTGATATCATTGTTTTCAATCACGATATCTGCCAAAGACGTTGTGGTTTTAGTCCCCGGTTTTTTTAATGCTTTTGCACCAGAATACTTTTCAAAAGATATCATTCAGTCATTTCAGAAAAAAGGTTTTTCTGTTTATGTGGTCGAAGGTTTAAATCCCATTGGCAGCATCGAAGAAAATGGCTCTAAATTAATTCCACAATTAAAACAAATTCAAAAAAATGAATCTGGTAAATTAAATATTGTTGCTCACAGCGCGGGTGGATTTTATTCGCTGTACGCAATTCAAAATGGGAACTTAGATGTCAACAATTTGGTGACCGTCAGCACGCCCTATTTAGGTTTAGATTTTTTGCAGGCTTGGCGTGATGATTCATCATTATTTACCAGCCTGACTGATTTATGCTCTCTGTCTGGCTTGCGCCAATTAACACCCGCCTATGTCGAACAATTTGCCAAAACTGTTCGTGTTCCTGAAAAATTAAAAATATTTACGTACGGTGGTTGGCAACCACGCAGCCTCGATATCTGGAATGCCAGAAATTTGTCAGGCGTATTACGAATCACAGATCATTTTATTCCGGGCGATTCAGATGGTATTGTCAGTTTTAAATCAAGCCTTGGAATTCATGGTTTTTTAACAACGACAAACAAATCTGCAAAAATGTTTGTTGATGTCAATTTCACGATCCCCCTTGAACACTGGGAACAAGTTTTAGATTATCGAAGCTTCTTATTATTAGGCACACGCAATATTGGCGTAGTTCAGGAACGTCAAATTAATTTTTATTCACAAATTGCTGATTTAGTTTCAAAAAACTAAATCAGTTTGTTCATATTCATATTTATTTTAATTCGAAATCAATAAATCAAAATCTTCTTTTGTTAAACCCGATGAATTCTTAGCAAGCTTTGTCGGGCTGTCGACATCTGACAACAAAACTTGAAATTTTTTGTCTTTACGTTCTTTCAATATTTCAATTTTTTCTTCTAATGATTCATGCATGATATATTTAAAAACTTGGACAGGTTTTTCTTGACCCAATCTGTGTGCGCGGTCCGTGGCTTGATTTTCAACCGAAGGATTCCACCAAGGCTCTAAATGAAACACGTAACTGGCTTTGGTTAAATTCAAACCAACCCCGCCCGTTTTTAAGGTCATCAATAACACAGCACCCGTTTTCAAATGATGAAAATCCGATAAAATGACCTGACGTTGTTTTGTTGGAATTCCTCCATGCAAAACAAAAACAGGAATATTATTTTTCTTTAATACTTCAGCCGTACGATTCAACGTTTGAATAAACTGCGTAAACACCAACGCGCTTTCGCCGCTGCTAATAATTTCACTGACAGATTCCAATAAAGTTTGAATTTTTGGCGGAATTTTATCGTACTTCACATTGGGCAATGCCGCCGGATCAGAACAGGCTTGTCGCAAGCGTAGCAGTGCCGTCAACATCTGCAACTGAACATTAGGAGCTTTTTCATTCAACTGTACATTTTGCTCTGCAAATTCACCGGAATCTTCGATGTCGTCAGTATCCATATCGTCCGTCGTTTTTGCCGCCGCGTTTGCGTCCGTCATAGCGTCCTGAATTTGTCGGTTATAAGATAAAGCAATATCACGGTAAATTTGCTTTTGCTGTTCCTCAAAAGCAATGGATAATTTGCTTTCTTGCTTCATTGGTAATTGATCAAGAATTTCTTTTTTCGTACGACGAAGCAATAGCGGTTTCATTTTTAATTTCAAATCCGACATTTGCTCAGATGTGATGATATCTGTATTTACAAATTGACGTCTGAAATCTTCAAGCCGGCCCAGCGCACCAGGAACTAAAATATCCATCAACGAATAAAATTCGCCGTAATGATTTTCCATCGGCGTTCCCGTTAAACATATTTTAAACTGAGCCGTCAAAGATCTGGCTGCCGTCGTTCGTTTAGTTGAAATATTTTTTAAATTCTGTGCTTCATCAAAAATAATTGTTTTCCATTTATACTGATCAAAATATTGATCGTGTTCTAATAATAATCCGTAGGTTGTAATCACCAGCGTTGGAACTTGGTTTGCAAATTTTTGCCCAACAGCATCTAAATTTTTGCTGTTAAAAATCATCACTGGCAATTCTGGCGCAAATTTTTCGATTTCATTTTGCCAGTTAAAAATTAATGACGACGGCACCACGATCAGGACTTGGCCTAAATCATTTTTCTGCCGCAATATCTCTAAGAAACAAAGTGCCTGTAATGTTTTACCCAAACCCATGTCGTCAGCCAACAGCGCGCCCAATTTTAAATTATATAAATCTAAAATCCATTGCACCCCATAAACTTGATACGGCTTAAGTTCTGCTTTGATCGTTTTTGGAATTTGGTTTAAATCACGCGTCGAACCTAATTGATCGTAAAAATCACACAGTTTTTTCCATTCATGATCACCACGAATTTGAATACCAGAAGCTCTTAATGCCAGAAGTTCCAACGTTTGATTTCGAGGCAACTGAAATATTTTATCTGATTTTTTTTGTTTCGAGTTTTCAGTTTTACCTTTTTGCAGTTTTTGCCAAAAATGCTGCAAACGTCTGAGTGATGGAATTTGTTTGGCCGCCAAAATATAAACTTGGCCTTCGTATTCAATAATACCGCCTTGGCTGCCCGTTAAAAAACGATCGGGGTCTACGGCTTGGCCGTTTAAAAAAAACTGTGGATTTAATTCAAACCAATTAAAATTTTTATTTTGATCCATGTCTGATTCAAGAACAAAATCGACCTTGAATTGATCTTCATTTAATTCTTGCAATGGTTTTTCATTATAAAAAATAACAAATCCCTGCGGAATCAAAGGCTGCAAAGCGTTTAATAAATCAACCAAGTGCTTTGATAATAATTCCATCTGTGCTTGGAATGACGAACGAGGTTTTTTGAAAAATTCAGCTGAAGAATCAAAAATCATTTTCTGTAGTAATGTAAAAATCAGTCTGAATTCTTTTTCGACCCATTTTTCTAAGATCACTTCGCCATTTTCAGAATAATACGATTCATTGGCTGAGAAACCTGTGATTAAAAAATCAACCCATTGTTCGAAATAAATCAGAACTGATTTTGAACATAAATCCGGAAGCGTTTGATCTTGGAAAAAAGTATTTCCAGGTCCTGCGATTAAAATATTTTTTAAATTTTCATGCAACGTTACAAAAAGCGTTTCATTATCAACGATCCGACCATCTGAAAGCTCATCATGAATCAAATAATGTAAAACTTCATACGTTAAATATTGTAAAATGCCTGTGTGTTTTAATATTTTCAGATCCCATTCACGACGCCTGGCTTGATGCGAAGCTAGATCTTTGGCTTCAGCTTTTAAAAAGCACGATAATCCTTCTGATAGTGAGGCAATCAAGATGTGTGAAATTTCTGACCAATCATTTTTGATCAGATCTTTCTGCGGGGCAGCTTGTGAATTGGCAAGCGAAGCAAGACGTGCATGTGCAGAAATTCGGAATTCATTTTTATCGGATAAATAGACGTGCAACTTTTGATAAGTGGGCGATACGGTAACCGTTTCGCCGCCGATAGCCACAGGAATCGATCTGGTTTTTAAATATTGAATTGTTTTTTTAGCGTGAGTCAAATTTTCTATTTCAAACTGAGGATTATGGTTTTTAAAAATTTCAACATCAGAGCCAAAATTTTTCAGTTTTTCATCTAAACAAATAAATTCATTCCGCCATGGGTACAATAAAATGGCCTGATCCTGCGGTCTGATCGCAAACGAACTTAAGAAATAAATCTCAGCAGGACCTTTTGAAATTAATTTAAATTCACACGAATATTTTTGGTATTCGTTAATTAAAATACGCCAATCAAGCTCTGGTTTTAAATCGACTTCGAGCTTTTCAATTTTAAAAGCTCTGGATAAGTCTGAAAATGTTTGCAGATATACAGGCGCTGATTTTTGACTGATCGCCTTGGCAATTTGGTTCATCAAAGCCTGCATGATATTTTCAACTTCGGTAACCATGTGGCTTTTGAATGAATTTTTATATCGACTTAATAGCGGCCATTGGGGATCGGCTGGTGAAATTTCAAATTTGTGATGCGGTAATAAATGAATCGGGACTTTCTTGGCCAATGGGTGACGTAAAATATCCTGAGCTGCGAATTGCATTCCGTTACTAAAATTATAGCGGACACATTCGGTTAAATGATTCAACAAATTCACTTCGTGCATTGTATTTGCTGAAAATGAAACTAATTTTTTCTTGAAAACTTCGGGCATGTCCCATGCTCGTGGCATAAATAATTCATCGTCTTTGTCGACATTTGAAAATTTATATTTTGAAAAATCCGAATCCAAGAACTGCTTGATATTTTGATCTTTGAATAAAGCAACGTCTTCCATAAATAAACTTATAGAATCAAAAGTCACATCATTAAATTTTTGGTATAAAGTTTCAAATTTGCTCAATCAGGCATGATGAACTGACATTCGCAAACTGTCAAATACTGCCAGACCACTATTACGGCTATGCGATCTCTTGAGGAGCTTGATTTTTAGACTTAAAAAATAAAAGAGCAATTAATGTGACTAAATACGGAATCATCTGTATAAACTCGCCAGGAATTTTTGCAGAGATTTCGGGGTTGGTTTGAACTTGAATTTGCAAAGCTTCACACAAACCAAAAACCAAACTGACAATTAAAGCGCGTGGTAAATTCCAACCCGAAAAAATCACAGCGGCTAATGCAATAAATCCCCGCCCTGCACTCATTTGGGGTGAGTAACTGGACGCCAAGAACGTCGAAAGAGTAGCCCCTCCTAGACCCGTTATAAACGCACCAAAACTGATCGCCTGCCATTGCCTCTGTAGCGCAGAAATTCCTGTGGCTTTCAGGGCTTCTTTTTTTTCCCCAGCAAATTTCATTTGCAAGCCCCACAATGTTTTTTCCGATAACCAGTATGAAAAAATAACGGCCACCAAAAAAATGAGGAAAGTCATAGCCAATGCGAATTCATTTGTTTCAATCGCTGGCGTTGAACCTGTTGATTGAAATAAACTTTTACTGACCAGCGGAATAACACCTAATACGAATAAATTTAAACCCGTCCCAATCACGATTGAATTTGCTCCGACGACTAAAACCAAATAACAAAATATTTGAGCAATTAAAACAGCCATGATTCCCGCCGACAAATAACCCAAACCCATCGAGTGCGTGCCGTAAGCAACGCTGGCTGCAGTAAAGGCTCCTGTTAATAAAAAAGCTTCCAGACCGATTTGTGCAACGCCTGATTTTTCTGAAAAATAACCGCCTATAGTTGCAAACAGCGTGGGTAATGACATTCGAAAAGCAGAAAGTAATATATTAATCATGATTTATTTCTTTTTTTAGAAAAATAATTAAATGCATAATATGATCCAGCGACAGAAAAAATAATAACGGCCTGCAATACTTTTGAAAAATCGCGTGTTAAATATTGTGTTTCTAAATCTAAATCAGAAGCCCCCTTGTGCAGAGCCGCCATTAAAAATGCTGAAAATAAAATACCCAAAAAATTTTGTCGAGCCAACAGTGATACTGCAATACCCAGAAAACCAAACATCGGAGAAAAACCAATTTTGTATTGCATTGAATTTCCAAAAATTTCGGTCAATGCTGCACATGCTGAAAAAAACCCAGCCAAGCCCATCGCTGTCATCAAAATTTGTAGTTCCGAAAAGCCGTGACGACGACTGGCATGTCGATTTTTTCCGTAAGCATTTATTTTTTGTAGCCACGTCGTTTTTCGTTCTATTAAAAATAAAATCAAACAACATACAACAGCAAAAACAAAAAACAAACTGACCGGTGATTTTTCAAAATATATTTTTAACGGATCATTTATAAAAATTTGTAAATTTTCAGGGATTAACGCCGACTCTGGATTCTGAGAATTGGGGTTTTGAAAATAATTGACTGTAACCCATAAACTTAAGGCCGAGAAAATAAAATTCAACATAATAGCGATCACGACTTCGTGACTGCCGCGAAAATATTTAAATAGCGCAATGATGAGCGCAGCAAACGCTCCAGAGATTAATGTTATTAAGAAAACAAAACTGATGTTCATAAAAACTGAATCGATTTTAAAAAACGACGTAGCAGCTAAACACGCAGCCACCATTGCACTGAGTGTCAGTTGACCTTCGCTGCCGATATGAAACAAACCTGCACGTAAAGGAATTGCAAACGATAAGCCTGTAAAAATCAAACACGTCACATAATACAGAGTTAAGCCGAAATCATATTTGGATTGGAATGCGCTGGAAACCAAGACTTTGAACACATGCCAAGGCTGTTCACTGAAAAATGGAGTGATCAAACAGCACAACACCAATCCAAACAACAGACCCATCCATGGCGGCAAAAAATTTTTAAATTTATTCCACATGAACGGACCCTGCCATGTAACGTCCAATTTCTGTTTGTGTCAGCTGATCTTTTAAAAAAGGACCATACACAGTGTTTTTACAAATAATCGCATAGCGATCAGATAGTTGCAAAATTTCATCGAGATCCGAAGAAATTAATAATACTGTTTTGTTTTTTTCTGTTGATGCTGTTTGTAATGATTTATAAATGGTCTGTTGAGCTAATAAATCCACACCCCGTGTCGGATAGGCTGCAATTATAAAGTCTGGGTCTTTGAACATTTCTTTAGCGACGACAAATTTTTGTTGATTACCGCCAGATAAATTTTCAATTTTCATATTTAATTCAGGCGGTCTGATGTCCCAGTCAGTTAATAATTTTTCAGTCATTTTTTGGGCCTTTGTTTTTAAAACAAAACCCCATTTTGAAAATTTTGATTTGTGGGTCAACACCATATGTTCAAGCAACGTCAGACCTGAAAAAATACTGAATTTCAAGCGGTCTTCAGAAATATCCGCATAATTTATTTTTTGTTTTTTTACATCCTCAATCGTTTGCGCAATCAATTCCGATTGTCCATTACCATCAATTCCTGCGATACCAAAAATTTCAGAATTATATAATTTAAAACTCAATGCTGAGAAAACGAATTTACTTTCAGAATATACTTTTTTATTCTGAGTCACTTCTAATTTATCTAAACTTTGACCGATCATCAATTCGGCCATTTGATCGACAGAAACGTGTGTCATTGACCCTGAATGCATGACTTGTCCACGGCGTAATACGGTGACAAAATCTGCGACCTGTTCAACTTCGTGTAATTTATGTGTGATTAAAATAATAGTTTGGCCCTGGGCCTTTAAATCTAAAATAAATTTTAAGAAATCTGCAATTTCTTGTGGTGCCAGCACCGCTGTAGGCTCGTCAAAAATGAGAATGTCCGGATTGACCAAAAGTGCTTTTAAAATTTCAAGCCGCTGCTGTTCGCCGACGGATAAATCTTTGATTTTTGCGGTCAGTTTGAAATTCCAGTTGAATTTTTTTTCAATTTTTGAAATACCGTTTTGAATTTGAGTCTTGGATACTTTTTTAAAAATATTTGCAAACACATTTTCTTTGGGCCAGTTTAAAATTAAATGATCTAAAACTGTTAAATTTTCGGCCAATAAAAAATGTTGATGAACAATTCCAATCTTATACTGATGCGCATCTGCTGCAGATTTCGGTTGATATTTTTTTTCGTGTATAAAAATTTCGCCGCGATCAATCGTTTCAACACCCGCAAGCATTTTCATCAAAGTCGATTTGCCCGCACCGTTTTCGCCAATCAGCGCATGAATTGTATTTTTTTGAATTTGAAACTCGACATCGCGACAAGCATAAATATGCTGTTGCTCACCATTGTGATCAACAACATAACTTTTTGAAATACCGCTAAATTCAACTGCGTTCATTAATTTAAAATCTTAAAAAAATTATTTTGTTTTATAGTAATCTGGAACAGTCACCTTACCGGATACGATACTTTTTTTCAGATCATTCATTTTTGTTTTTTCGGCAGCAGTCCATAATTTTTCATTATTTACATCCTGTGCCCAGTCAACGCCTTGGTCTTTTAAACCAAAAAGTGCTTTTTCGGCTTTGAATTTTTTATTTTGTGCGGATTCAATCGTATCATAAACTGCCACATCAACACGTTTTAACATACTGGTTAAAACAGTACCCGGCTTGATCCAATTTTGATTCGAATCCACACCGATCGCAAAAACTTTTTTATCAGCAGCTGCATCAAATAAACCTGAACCTGATGCTCCGGCTGCATGAAAAATCACGTCGGCCTTTTGGCTGATTTGTGCCAATGCAATTTCTTTGGCTTTGGCGGGGTTATTCCAAGCCTCGCCCGTCACGCCAATAAAATTATTTAATACAACAATTTTTGGATTTATATGTTTCGCACCGGCTTCGTAACCTTTTTGAAAACGGCGAATCAATGGGATGTCCATTCCTCCAATAAATCCAACAACACCCGTTTTTGATTTCATCGCAGCAGCGGCACCCATTAAAAATGAGCCTTCATGTTCTTGGAATAAAAGTGTTCTGATGTTTGGACCTTCAACATTACCATCAACTATGGCGAAATGTGTTTCAGGGAAAAGTGCTGAAACTTTTTTAACTGCGTCGGCTTGTGCGAAACCAATACCAATAATCAGGTCGTATTTTTTTTGCGCAAAATTTCGGTGTAAGGATTCCAACGAATTTGAATCTGTGGCTTCGACATATTTTAATTCGATACCTAAATTTTTAACGGCTTTCATAGCGCCTTCATAGGCCGATGAGTTAAATGATTTATCATCTTTGCCGCCTTTGTCTAAAACAAGGCCGACTTTGATTCCTGCAGATGAAACTGACCATATTATTGACGATACGATGAATACTACAAGGGCTAACGAAAATGAGTCCTTTTTTTGCTTATTGATTGCTTTCATAACGTTCATATTAACTCCTTGAAAATATTAAGATTTTGTTGAATTAAATTGTTTTAGTTTTCATGCCATGTTCAGTCAACAAAAATGACATTTATTTCATTTGTGAAAAAGAACTAATGATGGAACTATCTGCTTAAGAAAAATGATCATCCAAAGCTTCCAAACTTGAACGGAGACATCTTATGAAATTATTAATTCTGCAAACAGTTATTATTTTTATTTCAAGTTTAACTTTCGCTCAAGCACAAATTCCAGATTGTATGGCTCGAGGAAAAGTAATGCCGATCGATAATGCGACCGTTTTAAAATGGAAGCATACATCCGCTAATCAATTTCGCAGCCGTGGGCATATTTTAGGTACTGTTGTTCGAGTTTACCCAGATCACACGGGTCACCACCATTACGAAGTTCAAATCGGATCAACCGCTAATGATTATGTCGAAGTCATTTACAATGAAGAATTCGGAATTGTTCCACAGGCTTCTCCAGGTGCAAAATTTGAAGCGTGCGGTGATTATATAACTGCTAATAAATCAATTGGCCGCGGCCCACCATCACCAGACGGGGCTTTAATTCACTGGGTGCACAGAAGTAATGATGTTGTCGCGCACGATTCGGGCTATATCGTTGTAAACGGTATTTTATGCGGGCAAAAATAATGAAAACAAATATCTGGGTTGGTATTTTATTATCATCTGCTTTAGCTTCTGCAAAACCTAATTTTACCAAAGTCATGATGGTCGTTTTAGAAAACACAAATTATGCCGGTGCAATTGCTCAACCTTTTTTATCTGATTTTTCGAAAAAAGGCGCTTTGTTAGCAAATTCATCTGGCGTTTCACACCCATCACAAGGCAATTACATAGCAATGATTGCTGGCGATACAATGGGGGTTACCAATGATAAAAATGTAGACCTTGATGCAAAACATATCGGTGATTTATTAGACGCCAAGGGGTTAACCTGGAAAGCCTATGTTGAAGATTATCCGGGCAATTGTTTTCTGGGTGCCACAAGTGGAATGTTTGCCCGCAAACATGTTCCCTTTTTAAGTTTTAAAAATGTGACAACAAATCCGGCGCGTTGCAAAAATATTGTGAACTCGTCTGAATTTGACAAAGATGTGAAAAATAATACTTTACCGAATTATTCATTATTTATTCCAAATTTAAAAAATGATGGACACAATACAAGTGTGACATTTGCTGATGCTTATATGTCAAAAAAATTTGGTCCATTACTGAAAGATTCTCAATTTATGGATCGAATGCTATTTGTAATCACCTTTGATGAATCAGAATCAAAAGCGAATAACCAAATTTTCACGGCTGTTTATGGTGATGATGTCATTGCCGGAGCTGTATCGAAAAAATCTTATAATCACTATTCAATTTTAAAAACAATCGAAAGCGCTTGGAATTTGGGAACACTGGGAAAACAAGACAAATCCGCTTCTGAATTATCAGACGTTTTAAACTAAATAATCTTTCATGGATTCTGCTGAAATTTCTTTTTTTGTTGTCGGTTTGATATTAACGGCTATGATGTTTTATATATTCTATATATTATTAAAAAAACTGAAATAGTTTTTAACATCACGAGGTTTTTATGGAAGAAATCGAAGTTCCTTTAGAACAGGCTCAAGAACACATCCACCACGCTGCACATGAAGCTAAAGAAAATTGGATTAGTAAAGTTGCACTAATATCGGCTTTGGTTGCGGTTGTCGCTGCCATTGCTGCATTATTAGCTGGGCACCATTCGAACGAAGCCATGATCACGCAAATCAAAGCCTCAGATTCATGGAGCTTTTATCAAGCAAAAGGCGTTAAAGCTTCTGTTTTGCAAACAAAAATTCAAATCATTTCTGAATTGGGAAAACCCACGTCAACAAAAGACGAAGAAAAGTTAAATGATTACAAAAAAGAACAAGATGAAATTTCAGAAAAGGCTAAAGAATTTGAACATGAATCTGAACATCATTTGAAAATTCATGAAACAATGGCCAGATCTGTGACTTTGTTTCAAGTTGCGATCGCGATTTCTGCGATCACTGTTTTAACTCGTCGAAAGAAATTTTTATTTGTCAGTCTGGGTTTCAGTTTGATTGGTTTAGTTATTTTTATTCAAGCGCTTTTACAATAACAAAAGGATCACATGTTTAATTTAAGCTTACCTTGGTGGGAATTCGTTGTTCGTGGTGTTGTCGTCTATTTTGCGATGTTAATTTTATTACGCCTAGGTGGCCGCAAACAGGTCGGCCAAATGTCACCGTTTGATTTTGTATTATTATTGGTGCTCAGCAACGCTGTTCAAAATTCAATGAATGGCGGCGACAATTCATTGACTGGTGGTTTAATTATTGCCGTAGCTTTGGTCATTGCCAATTGGTTGATGGGATTTATGACCTTCAGATCAAAAAAAATATCTGGATTGCTTGAAGGCAAGCCTGAAATTTTAATTCACAATGGAAAAATTTTTGAAGACATGTTAATGAAAGAAAAAATCACCCACGAAGAATTACGATCCGTATTAAGAAAAAATGGAATCAGTGAACTTCAACATGTAAAATATGCTGTTTTAGAAACAACCGGCGAAATCAGCGTGATCGGGAAAACTTAAAAACCGATGGCCCCATTATTAAAAGCATCGGCATTTAACGGTTTTGAAATATCTCATAACGAAAAAATACTGATTATTGGCCCCAGTGGCAGTGGGAAATCAACGTTTTTAAAACAGCTTAGCGGCTTGATCTTGACTGAACATTCAGAAATATTTTTTAAAAATGAAAAGATCGTAGATTTTTTAAAATTCAGAAAAAACAACCTGTCGTATCTTTCGCAAGATTTAAATTTTATTCCCGAGTTAAGCATCCATGAAAACTTTATGATGGATTCTGTCATAACGACCGAAGATCAATTTACAAAAATGTGTCAAAATTTAAAATTAAATAAAAAAATTAATTTTAATTCGACAGCGAATCCATTTTCAGTTGGTGAAAAACAAAAAATTGCATTGGTTCGGCAATTTTTAAAACCGCATGATATTTTATTTTTAGATGAACCCACGTCAAATTTAGACTCGGAAAGTGCCGAATTAGTTTTTAAAAATATTTATTCACATTCGAAAGCTTCGATCGTCGCCAGTCACGATCATCGTTGGGCACATTTATTTGACCGAACAATTCACATCGAAGATCTTTACAAATGAATTTTTTATTTCTGATCATTTTCAAACGCTATCTAAAAACATATCTGGTTTTGTTTTTTATAATTTGTGGCACTTTGTATTCTTCAAAAATATTATTTCTGAAATTAACAGAAAAAAATCTGATCCTTGAAAAAATGGCTGGCTGTGATTTTGATCTGGTCGCACCCAAAGGGTCATCCTTGAATTATATTTTGCAAGCTCTTGAATTAAAACCACATACAAATGAGTTGTTACCGCTGAGTTTATTTAAGACACTTGTTGAAACATTAAAAGTTGAAACCACTATCGTTCAGGCGTCACCCGATTCCTATGACCCTTTATGGAAGTCGGATGTTGTTCACTTTGCTAAAGTACGTCCGGTGATCGAACGAAAAAAACAACTGATTGATTTAATCAACAAACAAACTGTCGCTCAATATATTGATATTCAAAATGAGCAAAAAATTTTAAAAGAGCAATTTGGTACTGAAAAAAATGATGCACTTCATTTGATATTATTTTTGAGTATTTTGATTATAACAATTCTTTATTTGATGGCCGGATATCAATATACGATTTACAAAAATATTTCACAGGTTGCAAATCACTGCGGAATCTCTAGAAAATTTATTTTGAAACACTTTTCTATTCTGTATTTTATATTGGTGATTTCAGGCTTAACTGTCTTAATTTTGTGAATCTGTTGGCAAAACTTTTTCAGGAAGATCTTCAAACTGAATCGTTTTTTGATCTAAGCCGTATGTTAAACTCCAGACGCGGTCATATTTTTCACTTGGCCAGTCTAAATATTTTTTGACACCAAAGGCATGCGCAATATCGATCAGAACTTTATGTTCCCAACAAATAACTATCATTTTGCCGTTGTATTGCGGGTTTTCTTGAATGTCGCGGACCAAGCCACTGACTTCATCGCGAGTAAATCTTTTATTTATCGGCAGCTTTAATTTTTCAGCAGCGAAACTTAATGTTTGAATGGCTCTGACAGAACCCTGTTTTTTTTGTGGTGACATCGCGTAGAAAGCCACTGGTAGGCCAAATTTTAAAAATTCAGAGCGTTCGAACATATTTGGCAAAGCTTTCGCCCTCAGCCAGCCTTGTGGTGATAGCTCGCTACCGACATCTGGCTTTTCACCATGTCTGATTAATAAAATTTGTGCCGGCATTGCGAACGCTGAAAAAGAAAACCCCGCAATCAGCAAAGTCATCACTATTTTTTTCGTAAATGTTTTCATAAATTATTAATCCTTTATAGATATTAAAAATTCAGATCCGGCACCGTGTTGGCTTTTGACTGATATATTCCAATTGTGCGACTGACAAATTGATTTCACAAGGCTTAGCCCCAAACCTAAACCTTTGACCGATTTTAATTCATGAGAACGAAATAAGCGATCCCAAATTTTAGGAAGATCGTGTTCGTTAATACCAAGACCTTGGTCAGTGACTGAGATTTCAAAGGTTGAATAGTTTTTTTTTGTTACGATTCGGACAGTTTTATTTTCTTCCGAATATTTAATCGCATTATCAATTAAATTCGAAAGCACTTGTTTAAAACGATTTCGGTCGGCGAAGAAATTAAATTCATCCATATAATCGAATTCGATTTTTATATTTTTTTCTTCTGCTACGATCGAATACAAATCAATGATCTCAGAAATAATGACGGTTGAATTAACTTGGACTAAATTTAATTTCAGGACTCCCACTTCAGCTTCGGAAATATCCATTAGCGTATTTATAAAACTGACGATCTCTGACGTATTTTCAATTGTTTGCACCAATGAAGTTTTATAATCAGCGACTGTCGCGGTCGGATTTAACAACGTGAGCTCTGCTTTTGATTTCAATCTTGTCAATGGAGTTCGTAAATCATGTGCAACAGAATCCAGAGTCTCTTGCATATTTAAAACAAGGCGCTCAATTTTTTCAGCCATCTTATTAAATAAGTGACTGATTTCATCCAGCTCGTCATTTGAATTTTTAACCGGCACTCGTGTACTAAGTGCTCCTGCGCGAACAGATTTAATCGCTTGGATTAAATTTCTAACAGGTATTAAGGCTTGATTTGAAAAAATAAATCCACCAATGCTGCCAAAAATCAAAACAATCAGCATTGCGATTAAAATTGTTCCTAAATATCTTTCTAAGACATCATCGCGATCATCTGTGTTTCGCGCAACCTGTAACGAAACACCATTTGCCAGCGTAAATTGCGCAACTTCATATTCGTTTAGTTCATCGGGTTCTTCAACACTATCTTCTTTTAAAAAAAATGTCGCTAAACCCTTTATGTATTTGAGCTCTGACAATTTTTTTTCGATCAGTTCTGGCGAATTTTTTTTCAGATTTTCTGGCAATCTTAAAAAAATGGCTCGACCATCAGGTGATGCTATTCGAACAAGGTATTGCGAATCCAAGTCGCCCTGCTTTTCTTCATCCAAATATTTTTCGAGTTCATTACTTCCATTTTTTAAATAAATTGATGTGTACTCTTTCGATTTAGATAACAAAATATTTTGGTCGCGTGTTTGAATTGACCGGCTGAATAAAAAATAATTTAAAAATAAAATAAAGGCGCTGCTTAAAATAAACAGCATAGCATAACCCAATGTTAACCTGATGCTGATTTTATTGAACGTGTTTTTATTCAGTCTTAAGGACATAACCAATACCTTTGATCGTTTGAATATAAGTTTGGCCATAATCTTTATCAACTTTACCACGTAACCGATAAACTAAAACATCCACCACGTTTGTTTGTGGGTCAAAATTATAGCCCCATATTTTTTCTAATATTTGGTTTTTGGATAAAGGAACATTTGGATTTTTCATAAAAAAATCCAGCAATTGAAATTCTTTGGCTTGTAATTCAATTTTTTTACTATTTCTGTAAACTTCACGCGTTAATAAATTGATTGATAAATCATGAAATTTAAATTCATGAGCGGCTTGTGTATTTTCTGTTTTTAAAATCGGCGAATATCGTTTTACTAAATTTTTGGCACGGGCCAAAAGTTCGACAAAAGCAAACGGCTTGACCAAATAATCGTCCCCACCGCTTTGCAGACCTAATACACGTTCATCTAAACTGCGTTTAGCCGTCAAAATTAAAACGGGCGTATCAATTTTTTCGCTTCGCAAGCGAGTGATCATTTCAAGACCATCCAACCCCGGCAACATAATGTCGGTAATAATTAATTGAAACTGATTTTTCAAGGCTAAATCGAAACCCAACTGACCATCTGCCACATGAGTGCAAATAAAATTATTTTGAGTCAGTCCATCCATCAGATTTTTTGCAATTTCGATATCATCTTCAACAATGAGTGTATTCATAAAGCTCCCGATTTGATTAAAGCTATTATTTTTAATGTTTGCAAGGAGGTCGTTGATACATCAAATAAAATATTCAACTTTTGTCAGTGTGAAAAAAAAATTGACACTCTAAAAAACAAACTCGGCATTGAAATGCAGTCAATATCAAATAATTCAAGTACTTACAGCAGTTTCAACATGACATTCATATCATGTTGAAACTGCTTCGACGGCAAAGGCTTTGCAACTTAAATCCCAAGAGGTTCGTATGAAAAAATATAGGTTGATTTCACAAAGTTTAATTTTACTACTGAGTCTGTCAACATATTCAAAGCCTGCACAGCTTCAAGATGTTCCTTACGTATTTGATCAACAAAAAAATCAAGCTGCCGCAGATTCATTTCATTTTTTAAGATCGTACGTTGATTATTTTTATTTATTGATCAGTAAGAACCAATCACAACTTAAGGTCTTTAATCAGTTTCAAAAAATCACTGGAACTTGCGTTGGCGATGCACATGCTGAAAATTTTGGGTTATTAATTCAGAAAGATCAAACTTCACAATTTACAATGAACGATATGGATGACTCGGGCCCCTGCCCCGTGGCCTATGACCTGTATCGCTTACTGTCGAGTTCAAGATTATATAATAAAGATATTAAAATCGATGCTCTTGTTTCAAGTTACCATGATGGATTAAAAAATAAATCTATTCAAGTGCCCAAAAGCATCCAAAAAATGATTACTGAAAGCCAAAAAAAAGGAGCCACTGTTAATCCTAAAAAAATCGTAAAAAATTTAATTGTTCGCGATTCATCTTTACAAGAAATTTCAAGTGATGATTTTAAGACTATCGAAATCGCTTTACGCAGTCAGCAATTAGGTCTTGATTCAAATTTTAAAATTCTAGATATCGTATCAACTCATAAAGTCGGCGGAGGATCTGGCGGCTTGTTACGATACGAAGTTCTGATCAGCTCAAAAAACCAATTGATTCAACTTGAATTAAAAGAAGAAGTTAAACCCTCTGTATATCCCGTCGCAACTGGCTCAATTGATAACTTACAAAAACGTTTAAGCGCTGCAATTTTAGCAGAACAAAAGAATCCGTTCCTTATTTATTCTTCAGTTGTTATCAATTCTAAAAATATGTTGATACGTCCTCGATTTCACGGAAATATTGGCGTCACGTTATCAGACAATTCAATTCAAGATAATTTAGAGATCCTTAATTACGAAGCTTATACATTGGGTCAGATTCATTCACGATCTGTCAAAGATCTCGATTTGTATCAAAAAATGATTAAATCTGTTTCATCAAAAGATTTAGAATCAGATGTTCAATTGATGACTGATTTATTCAAAACTAAATTTAAACAAGTTAAAACAGGAAACTGATTCTAATGTGCTTTTGTACTTGCACGTTGTTTGAAAATTAAAATACATGCGACCATAAAAATAAATAACACAGCCGATGCAGAATATCGGCTTAGGGCCAAACCACCGGCTTCAATCGGTTTATCTAAGAAATCACCCAGCACAGCGCCCAGTGGGCGAGTTAAAATAAACGCTGACCAAAACAAAAATGTTCTTGAAACTTTGGTGAAAAAATAAAGACCCACAAGAACTGCTAACAATCCACCAAATAAAACCGCCGCACCTAAGTAACCCATCCCTGCCGAATCGGCTGTCCAATCACCAAGTGCTGTACCTAAAGTTTGTGAAAACATAATCGTTAACCAATAAAATATTTCAGCCTTCGGTGTACGAATTGATTCAACAGAAACTGTTCCCATCGATTTGTACCATACAAATAATGAACCCAATAACAATCCAAACAATAACGCTGATCCACCGGCGTAGCCAATACCCAATGAACGTGTTGAAAAATCAGCTAAGGTTGTACCAACTGTTGTTGTTGTCACAATCGTCGTCCAGTAAATCAACGAACTAAATTTTTTCGCTTTGATTTGTACAAACACAGCGGCAAAAAAAACGATCGCAAAAATAAGTGTTCCAATCAAATACCCTAAATTCATCGACATCGAAACAGCATCACCAGCGGTTTCGCCTAATGTGGTCGCCGCAATTTTAATAATCCAAAAAACAAGAGTTAACTCTGGAACTTTGCTTAAGTTTTTTTCAACAGTTGAATTCATTTTTTTCCTTTTTCATAGATAAAAAATAACTTTTATAGATTATTATTTAAAAGTGAAATGACAGTTTTGTCATTTGCGACGTCAGCTGTCATAACACAATTATAATTTGTTCTAAAAATTAAATCGTGAAACTTTATTCAAACAACAAACCCATCAGACAGGAGAGTCTATGAATTTCAAAAACGGATCTTTAATCATTTCTTTAGTGACTGTTTTTTCTTTGTCCGCTTTTTCGCAAAATTTTTTGCAAACAGCCGCGCCCACTTGCTTGTCTCATGGTAAAGAACTTCAAATCAATAACGATACTGTCTTGACCTGGAAAAATACTTCAAAAAATCAATACCGCGACCGTGCACATGTTCAAGGAACATTAACAAAAGTTTTTGCCGATGCGTCAGGCCACCATCATTACCAAGTTCAAATTGGCGCACAAGCTAATGATACAATCGAATTTATTTATAATGAAAAATTTGGTATCGTACCAAACGCCTCATTAGGTGCAAAAATGGAAGCTTGTGGTGACTACATCACTGCTAACGCTCCAGTGGGTCATTACCCCGCATCACCTGATGGCGCGATTGTACATTGGATTCACAAAAGTCCAAATCCACAAGCGCACGATTCAGGTTTTATGATGATTAACGGAATTCTTTGCGGACAAAAATAGTCACTTTATAATATAAATATCGGATGACATTCTTATCATTCGATATTTACGATAAGTAAGATAGTCTGCTCGAACAGGAGAATTTTATGAAAACATTTTTGATTCTTTTATCATTCGGTTTCATCACTCACCTTTCTGCCTCGGCCAGTATTTTGCCCGATCCTGCACTGACGCCTGGGGTTCTTTGCACGTCGACAGATCCTGATTTTAAAGACTTTGAATATCCGGCAAAAGTCGCCAGATGTAATCGAAATATTTCTGACACTGAAAAAACTGAAGTGGCTAAAAATTACGGAAACATCCCACGGACTGACTGGCCAAAATATGAATTCGATCACTACATGCCACTGTGTGCCGGTGGATCAAACAGCCCCAAAAATTTATGGCCACAACCGATTGCTGAAGCCAAACAAAAAGATGTTGTCGAAGTCGAAGTTTGCACAGGTTTACGAGCCGGCACGATGACACAGGATCAAGCCTTACAGAAAATTCACGATTGGTTCGCAAAATTTTCATCGAACCGAACACTGGCCTCTGCGCAAAACATTTCAAATGTCACTTATGATTTACAATCCAACTTAATTCAAACAGCCGCAGCTACGACATATACAAAATACATTTGCGAAGAAGTTCAAACAGAACAAAAAATAGATTCAAACTTACAAATTAAATTTGAAATGATCGACAATAAAACACTACAAAATATCGTCGTAAATTTGATAGAAAATAAAACTGAAAATGAAGTCGTCCAATCTGGCCCAAACCAAATCATTGGTCATATGACAAAATCAAAAAGTTTACCGCTTGATCAGCACTATTTATTTTCAATCAAAAAAGACAAAGATCGATTCGATTTGTACTTGCCACTGAACTTTGCATCTGTAGGTGCTTCGACCGAAACGCTTCAATTGGATGGCTATTTTAAGATTTCGTTTGAAGATACGTATCCGAAACTTGTGAAGGTTCAATGTAAAGAATCAAACCACTGATTCTTTACATTGATAATTTTCTTTACATCGAAATATTTTTTTGAATCCAATCCATATAACCAAAAACATTTGTAAAAACATTTTGTTGATCACAATTGCCGTTTAAATCTGTACCTCGGCTGGTGATGCCAATCAAAACCAAAGACCCGTCTGCACCTGTGACATAAGCTGGACCGCCTGAGTCACCATGACAAGCGCCTTGTGTTCCATTTTTTTGGTCTAACAGTATTTCTTTGTCATCAGAAGTTGCATTGATGACTGTAATATCATTCACAAAACGCAATATACCGGCCGTTTCTGAAATACCTTTGATGGGAACAATCGTATTTTGTCCACCAATAATTTGTACTTCATTCACAAGCGGCGTTGTTATACCATACCCTGCCAATGTGACAGGCTTTAATGCCAAAACTTGGTCAGCATCAGCTCGCGTTGGCATTTTTGATAATTCTGAATCGACAGGCGCATCGCTTGATAAATAAATGACGGCAACATCATTCCAAGAATTTCCATCAGAATAAACTTTTCCACCAACAGAATTTGGTTTGAAGTCTGGATTAAATTTCCAGCCAGTGGCCTTTATATATTTTTTTTGTGCGAAAGCAGCTTTCATATCTGGTTCAAAAACTGCAGCAACTGCAACTGTTGATTTTGAAAATACACAGTGTGCCGCTGTTAGGATCGTACGCTTTGAAATTAAACTTCCAGTGCAGATCGCTTGAGCTTGAGTTTTTGCTCCGGCTGAATCTAATTTTTCGCCGACAATCAATAAACCAACAACACCATTTTTTTTCTGAAAAATAATATCGGCATTTTCGCCGCCTATAATTTGATTTTCAGATCCAGCACGTAATACAGATTGATGTTCGATTTGCTTTGAGCACGAAAATAGCGCGACAGAAAAAAATAAACTTTGCGTAACAATTTTAAATACGATTTGCTTTGTTTTCATTAATGCCCCCTCAGACTTAATTTCAGTTGATGCATAAAACATGTTTATGGGTTGTAAAACAATACAAATATGATGATTGCCAAGAACATGACAAACTTGTAATTTCACAAGAGCACTTAAACTGTACAGAAACCTCAATAAGGAACGCTGGCAAAGGATTTATGAACGAAATTAAAACCCAAGATTCTGTATTAAATCCCACAGTAATTAAATTGGGCTTCGTTTCTTTTTTTGCAGATATATCCAGCGAAATGCTGTATCCGATCACACCCATTTTTTTAACAACTGTGCTTGGGGCATCGATGGCGTCCTTGGGCTTGATCGAAGGCTTTGCCGAGGCCGTCGCAAGTCTTTTAAAAATTTATTCAGGCAGCTGGTCTGATTCAATTTCAAAGCGAAAACCCTTCGTCATCGCAGGATATTTTTTAGCCGCGATTTCAAAACCATTGATTGGATTTTCATCAACATGGACCCACGTCTTATCGGCGCGTGCACTTGATCGCACAGGTAAAGGAATCAGATCGGCTCCGCGCGATGCTTTAATTGCCGAATCTGTACATGAAAAAAACAGTGGAGCCGCATTTGGTTGGCATCGAGGCATGGATACGCTGGGAGCTGCCTTAGGCCCACTGATCGCGATTTATTTACTATCAGTCACTCATGATAATTACAGATCAATTTACAGTTGGGCACTGATTCCTGGATTCATATCCGTGCTGATTGTTTTTATGGTTAAAGAAAAAAAAACGGATGTTGCGACTCGAAATTTAAATTCCAAAAAATGGGAAAATCCATTTGTTAAATTTAAAGACCTCGATTTTAATTTCAAAAAATATCTGATTGTTTGGGCTGTTTTTTCGCTGACAAATTCAAGTGATGTCTTTTTATTGCTGAAGGCTAAAAATGCAGGTTTGTCGACGACGTCTTTAATTTTGATGTACTGTTCATATAATTTAATTTATGCCGTTATGAGTCCAATACTTGGTCAATTGTCTGACAAAATGGATCGCCGAAAAATTTTATTTTTTGGTTTCTTCATTTTTTCAATTGTTTATTTATGCTTTGGATTTGCGACTGAAGCGTGGCACTTTGTTTTATTATTTTTAACTTACGGTTTATATATGGCTGCCACGGATGGTGTGGGCAAAGCCATGGCCATCGACTTAATACCTAAAAACTTAAAAGCAACAGGTCTTGGGATCTTGGGTACTGTCACAGGAATTTGTACACTTTTTGCAAGCGTCGCTGCTGGACTTTTGTGGGATCACCTTGGATCACAATCAACATTTATTTACGGCGCAACTGGAGCCTTTACGGCTGCCGCAATTACCATTTTTTTTGTTGAGCGTAAGACTTCCACTGCGAAATAATTTCTGTTTTTGTTTTGCCAGAAAAACGTATGCCCGTTAATTTTTCAAGGGCTTGTGTACTAATTGCCGCCATCTGTTGATCTTTTTCGTGTAAAATCTGAACGAAAAAACCACGCTCTTCAGCCGATGGATTTTCAACCAGATGCTTTAGCATTTGTGGTCTAATCCACAAACTGGCCGATCCGTTAAAATTATATTTTTTTGAAAGCTCTTCAGAAAAAATTCTGCGAACGTCTGTATTGTTTAAGCGAATCAAAATATCTGCAGCTGCAGACCTTACGACTAATGATTTGTCAGTTAATAATTCTTTGGCACGATCATAAACGATGTCTGTACCCATTTTATCTAAAGCCACCAATAGCGCGTTTCGCATGAACCAGTCTTTGTCTTTACTGAACGCCATAACTTTTGCAAGCTGATCACCTTCTGCAATCTCTGAAGCTTGTAACAGCGCTTTCCAGCGCGAACTCATTGGTAAATTTATGTTTTTAGCCAACTTGTATTGCGCATCAAACGATGTGGTTTCGTTTTCAGGCAAAGCAGAAAATACAGACATTGAAAGTAATAAAACTGTTAAAAATATTTTCATAAATTATGATCCTTTAGCTTTTTGGAATTGTTCGATTAAATCTTTTTCTTCAGCGCTGACTTCGGCTTTTTCTGCAACGACGAAATCATCAGTCAATGATTCTAAAAGACCGGCGACATCAGGCAGAGTTGTTTGTTGCTGAGCCTGTTGATTTTCAGTGGATTTAGCACCTAATTGAGCCACTAATTTTTGATTTTCTTCCCGTAATTTATGTAAATCAGCAATGTCTTCGGCGATCACTTCATAATCGCTAAGGCGATTTTTTAAATCTTCGATTTGTAATTTGTAGCCATCAATTTCAGTCACCGATGTTTGTGATGTCATGGCTGTACCGACAGCTCCGCTTGTCGCCCCAAGTCCTGCTACATTTGCGACAGTCTGTTTTTGCGCAATTTCATTTTCTTTTTCTTTTAATGTTTGTTTTAAATTAAAAATTTCGGCCTGCATTTTTTCAAAAACTTCAGCAGAATCTTCGCTGGCGCCCGAGGCCGAACCTAAAATGATGTTTTTTTGTGATTGTGATTGTAAAATTTGATTAATTTTATTTTCAATATTTTCTGTCGCTGACATCAACTGTGTTTCGGAGTTTTCGGCAGCCGCTGTGGTTTTTGCAGAAAAAAATAATCTAAAAATAAAAACAACTAATAAAACGCCAATTAAAATAAACAGTAATTGAATAATATTTGAATTGTATTTTGAATACCACAATAGGATTTGGCTCATTTGTAAAATTCTATAGAAACGACGTTATTTTGCCTAGGGTTTCAGTGGTTTTTATAATCTTGGCCCCGCAATCTGGACTAGACCATGGGCTATACATTTGCTAACCTTCAGGTAAAATTTAACTATGTCACACTTTGATTTGATTCTAAAAAATGCACGAACGACAACGTATTCTGAAAAAAATCAGTCTATGGAAACTGAAATTTTAAATATTGCCATTCAAAATCAAAAAATTATTTCATTAACTGCGACATCCGCAGACACTGCAGACCAAATTATTGATGTGCATGGCCTTGATGTTTTACCTGGGATCATTGATTCACAAGTTCATTTTCGCGAACCTGGCATGACACACAAAGAAGATCTTGAATCTGGTACGCGTGCTGCATTGATGGGCGGAGTCACTTCTGTTTTTGAAATGCCCAACACAAATCCTTCAACGACCACCAAAGAACAATTTCAAGAAAAATTAAATTTAGCAAAAAATCGAGCCCATTGTAATTATGCTTTTTTTATGGGTGGCGGTTCTGATAATTTTGAACATTTAAATGAACTTGAAAATTTAGATCACTGTTCAGGTATTAAAGTTTTCTTGGGCAGTTCGTTCGGAAATTTATTGGTCAATGATGATACTGTTTTTAAAAATATTTTAAAAAATGGAAAACGTCGCGTGATTATTCATTCCGAAGACGAAGCCAGGTTGATTTCTCGAAAATACATAGCCACTGAAGCCGCGCACCCGCGCGCGCATCACATTTGGCGCGACGAAAAAAGCGCTCTGATATCCACAAAAAAATCAATCGCCTTTGCCACAGAATTTAACAGACCTGTTCATATTTTACATGTATCATCCAGCGAAGAAATGCAGTTTTTAAAAAATCACAAAAACATTGCAACTGTTGAAATACTTCCGCAGTATTTAACTTTGTCAGCCCCTGAATGTTACGAACGCTTAGGAACCTATGCTCAACAAAATCCTCCGATTCGTGATCAACGTCACATGGAATTTTTGTGGCGCGCCATGCATGATGGAACTGTTGATGTCATAGGTTCAGATCACGCCCCGCACACCATCGAAGAAAAAAACAAACCTTATCCTCAATCACCCAGCGGCGTTCCCGGTGTGCAAACATTAATTCCGATTATGTTAGATCATGTGAATAAAAATAATTTATCACTGAAACAGTTTGTGCAAATGACGACTGAAAATCCACGACGAATTTTTGGTGTAAAAAACAAAGGTCGCATTGAAATTGGTTTTGATGCGGATTTTACCATCGTCGACATGAACCGCACCGAAGAAATTAAAACCAGTTGGTTACAAAGTAAAGTCGGCTGGTCGCCCTTTACAGGTATGAATGTAAAGGGTTGGCCCGTAATGACAATTTTAAATGGCAAAGTTTGTATGCGCGATTCAGAAATTTTAATCAGAAATTCCGGACAGGCGATTCATTTTGCAAACTGATCATCAAACCACACCTGTCATTCCAGCTCCAAATACAAAATCGCAAGCGTTGGGTTTATTTTTCGGTGGCTTGCTGCCCGTGATCGCGTTCACTGTGATCGAAGAAAAATATGGTGTCATTGCTGGTTTGATTGCCGGCATGGTTTTCGGTTTTGGCGAAATTATTTATGAACTTATAAAATATAAAAAAGTACAAACGATCACTTGGATTGGTAACGGTTTACTGATCGGCCTTGGCGCGATTTCATTGATATCAACAGAGGGAATTTGGTTTAAACTTCAGCCTGCCATTTTAGAATTTGGTTTTTTTGTTTTCTTGCTGGTCAGTTGGTTTATGAAAAAGCCATTCATGAAATTAATGATTGAAAAACAAAATCCGACAGCACCTGAATTTTTAAAAAATGCGATGAGCGGTATTACGCTTCGAATTTCATTTTTCTTTTTATTTCATTCATTACTGGCAACCTATGCTGCACTTTATTGGTCAACCGAAGCTTGGGCTATTTTAAAAGGTGTCGGCCTGACAGTGTCTATGGTTTTATATATGGTGCTTGAAATGCTTTGGATCAGAAAGAAAATACTATGAATGAAGATCGTCGAAAATTAATCGAAGCACTTTTATCTGCTGGTGCTGCAATTTCCGCATTGGGTGCGACTTCAACTTTGGCGAGTTGTGCAAATTTATTAAAAAATACGGACCGCTCACCCAACAGTATTAATAATTTTATTTTTACTGCATTGAAAACAGATCGCATTGCAATTATCGGCGCAGGAGCTGCCGGAATTTCAGCGGCATACTATTTGCGTGAAAAAGGTTACACAAACGTTGTTGTCTTCGAAGAACGCAGCCGCATTGGCGGCAAATGCAATTCTGTTCATATCGACGGTCAGGTCTATGATATGGGTGCCGTCTTTACGACATCATCATACACCGAAGTCATTGCATTGGCTGAAAAATTTAATGTCGATTTAGGTTTATTACAAGGTCAGGACGCTGCAGTTATTTTAGATTCTGAAACAGCAAAATTTCATACAAGCAGTACAATCGAAAAAGCGGCACTGTTAGGTGTTGCTGCTCAGTATCTACAAAAAATAAAAACGAGGCCATTTCAAAATATTTTTAATCCAGGCTTTCGCTACTTAGATCTATCATTGATGGTTCCATTTTCAGAATGGTTACAAAAAAATAGTATCTCGCCGAAAACACTAGAATCATTTTTTGGCTATACATTTACACCGTTTGGCTATGGCTATACAAACGAAGTTCCGGCAGCTTATGCGATCAAGTATTACGAAAGCAAGCTTGTGACTTCCTTAATTCAACAATCATCAAATTTGCGAATGGTCACAGCAGGTTATCAAACGCTATGGGAAAAAGTCGCGAAAAACATGGACATTCGATTAAATTCTGCGGTTGAAAAAATTACTCGCGACCGTGATCGCGAAATGGTTTCGATTCAAATTAAAAATACTTCAATTACTGAAGATTTTAAATTTTTAATCAACACATCACCGTTGGATACAAGTTTAAAATTTTTAGATGCGACAAAAACTGAAAAAAATATTTTTAGCCAAATAAAAAATTACTATTATTATACGTTTGCTATCGAAACTCCTCAGAATTTTCCGTCGACTGGTTTTTTACCGGCAAATTACAGTCACGCCAGACAACATCATCCTCTGTGCTGGCTCAAACGATGGGAAAAACACAATATCGCCATATTTTATGTTTTATCAGATTCACCGAACGATACTGAACTGATTCAGAAAACAATCTATAGTGATTTGAATCAAAAAAATTATCAGCTGGGTAAAATTCGTGAAACAAAATGTTGGAAATATTTTCCACACTTTGAAACAGCCAATTTGCAGCGAAATGTGTATGATGCTCTTGAAGGAATTCAAGGTGAAAATCAAACATTGATTGCTGGTGAAATTATGAATTTTTCAACTGTTGAATTAACGACACGTTATTCTAAAAATTTAATTGAACGGTTTTTTTAATAACAATTTTTGCGCTTTTGGGATTTATTCGATTCAGTTACACGAGGACGTCAAAAAGTT
>CANBND010000008.1 GCA_947370945.1 Pseudobdellovibrionaceae bacterium
TGGTCACAGTGCACGCGATGGCAGGGGCTGACGCTCTTAAAGAATTACATAAATTAGAAATTGAATTAAACCGCTTTCGTCCATTTAAAATTTTGGCCGTGACGATACTCACCAGCTGGGATCAATCATCTATGCCTAAAAATTTTCACAGTTGGTCGGTTGAAAATCATGTCCGCAGTTTGTCTGAATTAGTTCACAATTCAGGATTACGTGGGTTGGTGTGTTCGGGTCACGAACTTGAATATTTAAATTATCCAAATCTATTTAAAGTCACGCCGGGGATTCGTTTATCGACAGAACAATCAGAAAATGAAAACACCGATCAAAAAAGAATCATGACCCCGAAACAAGCCATCCGTGCAGGCGCCAGCGCCCTTGTGATCGGACGACCGATTCTTCAATCGCACAATCCGCGCGAAACGATTTTAAATATTTTGGACAGTTGTGGGTAAGAATGAATAAAATTATTTTTATAATCTTCGCGATATTAATATCAAAGTCTGCTTTTGCAGAAACTATGTATCCAATTGAAAAATACAAAGTTAAAATTGAACCTAACTTCAAAGAAAAATCAATCCAAGGCTCAACTGAAATAATTTTTTCAAAACCTTTGAAAAATGATCTTGAATTCGAGATTTCAAATTTAAATATCACTCAGGTCCAAGGCAGGAAAACTAAACTTAAATTTGCAATCGTAAACAGTAAACTCAGAATCAGTATTCCAAAAAATAAAGTAAATCAGTCTGTTTTGATTACCTATAACGGTTCGCCAACCGACGGTCTTGTGTGGGGTAGTAATTATGTTTATACAAATTATGAACCTTGCACGTGGATGATCTGTTCAAAAAGTTTTGGATTGAGGACATCGATAAGTATAGATTTGATAATCCCCAAAGATTGGACAGCGACGGCTACAGGGAATTTAATTTCAAATCTTAATTTAAATAAAGATCAGAAACAATTAAAATGGGAAGAGAACAATTCGTATTCAAGTTATCTGTTTGGGTTTGCAATAGGTGATTTTTTAAAAGTTGAAGACAAATATAAGACGATTGAACTGGAATATTTTGAACCTAAAACACAAGTTATAGATCAAAGAAATAATTTAATCAAAAAATTTAAAGACACTCAAAAAATAATTCAGTTCTTCGAAGAAAAATCTGGTTTACAATTGCCTTTAAAAAAATATTCGCAAGTTGTTGTGAACGAAGCAGAAGCGCAAGAAAAACAGGGCGTATCTTTTTTGGGAAAAAGTTTTGTAGATCCTATATTGACTGAGCCCTCAGAAGACTGGGTCATTGTTTACGAGCTTGCGCATCAGTGGTGGGGCAATTTAATTACGTGTAAATCCTTGGACCATTTTTGGTTGAACGAAGGTATCGTTGTATTCATGACGGCTGTCTATAAGCAAAATAATTGGGGACAGTCTGCCTATGATCGCGAAATGGAATTAGCAAAAAAACGTTATCAAAAAGCCATTGATTCAAAATTTGATGTGCCGCTAACATTTGCTGGCGAATATCCATCCTTGGGATTAAAAAGATCTATTGTTTACAGCAAAGGTGCATTGTTCATGGATGCACTTCGTAAAGAGCTAGGCGAAGTTTTATTTTGGCAAGGTTTCAAAGACTACACATTAAAAAATCAATTCAGATCCGTCGTTACTAAAGATTTTCAAGAAGCCATGGAAAAATCTTCAGGCAAAGACTTGAAGCTAATTTTTAATAAATGGGTGTATTAAAAAAGACGTTAATCAAAACCAAAGTCCAGTGATTTATAATCAAATGATAAGCTTCCGATCATATCAAAATGGAATACCAAAATCGCTTACGTTTCATTGACCATATCAAAAAAAATTTCATCGTTTACAAGCGCGAAACAATAGTTTTTTATTTTGAAAACATAACCGACTTAAATTCAATCAGTGCTCAAAAAATTAAAAATTTTAAAGAAAATGTTTTTTACCGGGATCATCAAGAAAAAATGAATCAAGGATTAGTTTACTTGAGTTATGAATTTGATGATGGAGTTCATTTCGAATTTTCAGACAAGTATCTAAATTACGAAGAGTATGTCACAAAAAAATGGTGTGTTAAAAACTCCTTGAATGAGCCGCTGTCTTTGACAGCATCTGAGTCTGAAATTAAAAATGAATTCGATGCAATGATTCGTCAATTAAACGGAGAAGAGTCTGTGTATAACAAGTCGAACTGCTGAATTAATCTCATCAAAATTTGATACTTTAGAAATCGGCTGTTGAATATATTCAGCAAATTTTTGAAAATCCAAATACGGATCAATGTGTAATCTGAAGTGTTTGTCTATTCTTCCGAAATTCAGAAATTTTTCGTTATTTGTCGTTGCCATTAGATAGCAGGTTTGATCCTTTAAAAGTTTGACTGAAAAACTAAGCTCAGTTTTTTCATCCTTAAGTTTATTTGTTCTGTTTAAGGTTTTAAGAAGCTTGTAATATTCGCATTTAACTTCATCTTGATTATTCATAGTTCATTAGCGATTCAAACTTTGAGCCCAAGTCAGTTAAAATAAGATCAACACTGAATCTTTGTAAAATCCGAAAATCGAATTTTGCTGAATTCGATCAGACTAAAATCCAGAGATTCAAAATTAAAATCAAATCTGCCGATTGATTCAAAATGGAATATCAAAAACGGCTGCGTTTTATTGAATATATTTAGCTAAAGCCTTTAACTAACGAATATTTACATCCGAAAATCGAATTTCAAGGGGCTAAAAATCCAATCCAT
Organism: Pseudobdellovibrionaceae bacterium; assembly: GCA_947370945.1. Taxonomy (GTDB): domain Bacteria; phylum Bdellovibrionota; class Bdellovibrionia; order Bdellovibrionales; family Bdellovibrionaceae; genus Pseudobdellovibrio. Next base: position 2,766 of record CANBND010000008.1, read on the forward strand.
TTGTCAAAAGCTGAAACTTCAATTATAAAATGAATATTCAAATTCAAAAATAAACGGCAAGCGATGGGTTGGTTAACATGGCAAAAAAATTCTCTAAAAGTACAAATAAATCGAACTTCAAAGACAAACATACAGAAAAGCCCAAAGGTTTCTCTAAAAAACCTGATTACAAAGCCATCGCCAGAACTTTGGTGCGTCCACAAAATCAAAACTCTAAGGCGCAAACCTTTCCAAAACATTGGCGTCAAGTTGCAGGCACGCATGCGATCAATGAATTAATTCTTGTACGTGCGAAATCGATCAAGCATTTTTTAATTCAAAAAAATTGGTCATCGTCGTCGGATTTACGAACACTTGTCGAAGTTTTACAAAACTTAAATATTCCGTTCGAAGAAAAATCAGATTTAGAATTACAAAAAGTATGTCATTCGCACCAAGGTGCGGTGGCTTTTTCAGACTCAACGCCTACGTTAAATTATGAAACAGCAGGGTGGCCTGTGAACAGTTTGATTTTAGCTCTGGATGGCGTCGAAGACCCACACAATTTGGGCGCAATTATGCGAACCAGTTGGCTTATGGGTGTGAACGGAATCATTACTCCCGAAGACCGTGCTGTGGGTTTGACCGCAACAGTTCACAAAGTCGCTTGTGGCGGAGTCGAACATGTTCCGATCGCACAGATTAATAATTTTTCTGATCCATTTAAAAAATTAAAAGAAGATGGCTTCTGGGTTTTCGGTTTATCTCATAAGGCCGAAAAAACAATTTATGAAATGAAAATTCCAAACAAAGTCGTCTGGGTCATGGGCGCCGAAGACAAAGGCCTGCGCGGCACCACAGAAAAATCATGTGATGAATTGGTCTCGATTCCACAAGTCAGCGATGGCGCCAGCTACAACGTCTCGGTTGCAACTGCGTTGGCCATCGCTGAAACAAAAAGGCAGTGGAAGAAATAAATTATAAAATAATTTATTTTGAGACGAGATGTGTCTCACGTCTGGTCATATACAGCGAAAATAGTACGCCACCTAAAATTAATCCAAATGTCACACCCAAGGAAATGCTGGCTGGAAATTTTTCAAGACCAAACAAATCTGCGATAAATATTTTTGATCCAATAAATACCAACACAAAAGCTAACGCATATTTTAAATATTTGAATTTATGAATCACGGCATCCAGTGCGAAATATAAGGCCCGCAATCCCAATATTGCAAAGATATTACTTGTGTAAACAATGTACGGATCTTTGGTGATCGTGAAAATCGCGGGCACGCTGTCGACAGCGAAAATCAAATCGATAATTTCAATCAAAACCAGAGCCGCAAATAGCGGTGTGAACCACATTTGCATTTTCCCAGTCACAGGGTTTAATTTTTTTACGGTGAAATTTTCCTGATGAAGATCTGTCGTGATTCGCAAATATTTTTTCATTAATTTTAAAACAGGATTGTTTGCAATATCAGGCTGTGAATCGACCATGAAAAACATTTTTATTCCAGTGATAATTAAAAAAACAGCAAACACATACATCACCCAACTGAATTGTTCGACGAGTGTTGCGCCCAAACCAATCATGATAGCTCGTAAAATGATTACGCCCAGGATTCCCCAGAATAAAACGCGGTGCTGGTATTGTCTTGGAATTGCAAAAAACGAAAAGATCAAAGAAATTAAAAATATATTGTCCAATGCCAATGTTTTCTCGACCAAAAATCCAGTCACATATTCTTTGGCGCTGGTTTCTCCCAATGAATACCAAATCCATCCGCCAAAAATTAATCCCATCGAAATATAAAACACGCTCATTAATAAACTTTCGCGTACGCCAATTTCTTTGTTTTTTTTGTGCAATACCCCAAGGTCCAAAACCAACAAGCTAATGACCACTCCTAAAAATATCAACCACATCCACAATTCTTTACCCATAAATACATAATCCATCTGCGAACTTCCTTTTCTTTTTGATAATATATAATGTTAACTTATCTGAAAACAGCACTATAAATCTAATGCATAATAACATCAGTTGATATTGTTTAAAACGATGCTATTTTTATATCAGTTCATTTTTCGGAAAGGCTAAATATGTGGATCAATTATCATCATCTGTTTTATTTTAAAACAATCGCCGAAGAACAAAGCGTTTCACGGGCCGCAGAAAAATTGCGTTTGGGTCAGCCAACACTCAGTGCGCAGTTAAAGCAATTCGAAGATTATCTGAACGTTAAATTATTTGATCGCCAACATAAAAAATTAATTCTAACTGAACAAGGAAAAATTGCGCTTGAATATGCGCAAGAAATTTTCAAACTGGGATACGAAATGATCGATACTCTGAATGATCGAGCAGTTCCGGATAAAATAAAATTACAAATTGGTGCTTTGGATGCAATTCCCAAAGAATTTTTGGTCGAATTTGCACAGGCTGGATTTAAAAAAAATAATATTCAGATGTCGTTCATCGAGGGCGATTTAAATCATTTAATGAGACAATTAGAAGTTCATGATATTGACGTTGTGGTTACAAATTATTTGCCAATGGCGAAAAGCAATAAAAAAAATTCCCATTTTTTAGTGCAGAAAAATGAAATTAAAATATACGGTGCAGCTGCATTTAAAACATTAAAGAAAAATTTTCCAGACAGTTTGAAAAATCAAAAAATGATTTTGCCCAACTACGACAGCCAATTGCGATCAGATTTAGATCATTGGTTTAAATTACGCGCTATTGATGTCGATGTCGTTGCCGAAAGCCAAGACATGGCTTTGAAAAAACAATTGGCCTTAAAGGGTTTGGGTTTGGTTGCCGCAACAGAGGCTTCGATGAAAAATGAAATACAAAACCATCAAATTTTTGAAATCGGGTCGCTTTCCAATGTCTTTGAAAATATTTTTTTACTGACACAAGAAAGAAAAATTATAAATCCTGCTCTGAAAACTTTGTTGAAAGAATTTTAGTTTATTAAATGATACACACTGCACTTGGGCGCAAAACAGATTAAAACCAAAGTCCAGCTTACGTGGTCTGGCGCCTGCGGATTTATGTAATTATATGTACTCTTGTGATACGATGAACAGATGTATTACTCCAAATTTTTTATATTATTGTCAGCGTTATTAATTTCAAATTCTACTCAAATTGCAAATGCGCAGGCTAAAAATGAAATATGCTTCAGCACCGAGGCTGAGTACAACGAAATTTTGGCATCCAATAAAGCACCACTAATTTTGCAAAAATTACCTTTGTATTTGGGCGGCGAATCTATGATCAAAGGTAAAGTCGCCGTCAGCTTGTCTTTTGTGAACGGTGTTATTAAATTTTATGTGAATGCGGCGACGATGATTGGCGATTTTAAAATTACAACGTCAAATGAAAACAGAGTTAAGGTTTGTGTTGATGATGCGAAACTAAAGCTCGAATTCACAAAAGGCCCAGCGCAAGAGGCGACTTTGTTAGGGCCTAAAAAAATTAGCATCAAAGGCTTTGATATAGAAACAATGAATTTAAAAGACTTTACCAGCCTAGATGCTGCGGTTTCCGAGCGTGCCAGCGCCTCTGCAAAAACCAAAAGTAATTCATCATCAGCCGGAGGAAATCAATGATCTGTTTTTGTAAAATCATGAAATTATTTTCAGTTGGAATTTCATTGCTCATTTGCGGGGTTGCTCTATCTGCTGAACAAAGCCAAATATTTAAATCTAAGGATGACATTGCGATTTACAGTAAAAATGAAATTGCATTTTCTGATATCGGAAAGATCAAAGACTATTTTGGAATCTTGATTCAGGCAAAAGAATCCGAACGTCAATTGGCACAGGCTGATATTTATGTTTTTAATAACGAACAAAAAATCAGTATCGATCAGGCATTGTGCGGCAGCTACACAGATAAAATATTTGGTTCAGAATCTGAAACAGGTTTAAAGGTAGAAAAGAAAATAAATTTATTCAAAACTCCGACAGGGCAAAGCTGCGAAATACTTTTAAAAGATAACGATCGCAGTGCAAAAATTCCATATCGTTACGTCATAGCAGGCTTTGTGCATGGCCGCTCTGTAGCTTTGGTTTGGCAGCTGAATTCTGTAACTGACGAAGATAAAGCAAAGCTAAAAACTTTTTGGTTAGCTCTTAGATAATTACAGACATTTAAATAACATATCGACAGTCAAAGTTTTTTCGGTTTCGGCATCGTCGGCCGCAATCTTTTTTGCAGGTGTTATTTGTGATGATGTTTTTGGTTTTGCGGCAGCTTCTTCGTGGGGTGCGCTATTGAAAAAATACGCCGATTTTTTTATTTCTTTACAATATTGATCCGCTTGATTCAGAGCTTCGCGGGAACCTTCGATTTGATTTTTTGTGATGATGACAACGCGGTGGACTCCGTCGACACCGGGTCTAACATCCAACCTATTTTCGCGAGCGGACGGGCTAGAACATGAAAACAAAGTCGTGGTTAATAGCGTTAAAATTGAAATTGAAAATAATGAAAATGGCTTCATTTGGATTCCTTTTTTATATTTTCAGTCTGAATCAATTTTAATCTGGTTTGTAGTCCAATTATTTTTTCAGAGGTGATTGCGATATAAAGTTGCTCTTTTTGCAGAAAAAACTGGACCTTGTAGGTTTTCCAGAAGCTGTTTAATAGATGTGCACGACTCTTTTTTTATTTTTTTTAAAAATGAGTTTGACCTGATTCGGCAAATCCAGTAGAAATTTCAAGTTACTAAAATTTATTTAAGCGGTTTTATTTTTTTGAGATAAAACGTTTTTTGTTTTTTAGGCTATGCTGGCGTAGCTCAATTGGTAGAGCAGCTGATTTGTAATCAGCAGGTTGCGGGTTCGAGTCCCATCTCCAGCTCCAAATTTTTGCGAGTGTGTATCTTTAAGAAATTAAAGCTTACCTGTTGGATAGGTGCCCGAGTGGTTAAAGGGGGCAGACTGTAAATCTGCTAGCTTCGGCTTACGAAGGTTCGAAACCTTCCCTGTCCACCAACTTTTATTTTTGTCTTAATACAATAGTATTAAGATTTTAAAATAGATACACAGTCGCAAAGGTTTGAGCGGGGGTAGCTCAATTGGCTAGAGTATCTGCCTTCCAAGCAGAGGGTTGCGGGTTCGAGACCCGTTCCCCGCTCCAAGTTTTTAAGACCAAAGGGCTTTTCATCAGGCCCGTGTAGCTCAGTGGTAGAGCACACCCTTGGTAAGGGTGAGGTCGTCGGTTCGGCTCCGATCACGGGCTCCAGATAAAAATGAGAAATCATTTCTAGAGGGAAAGTTGATCAAAGTTTTTTTGAGTTTAATATTAAGAATTACTTTTTAAGTAAATAAATTAACAAATCTCTGCAGGAGGACAAAATGTCTAAAGAGAAATTTAACAGAGCAAAGCCACATTGTAATATCGGAACTATCGGACACGTCGATCACGGTAAAACAACTTTAACAGCTGCTATCACTACGTCTTTAGCAACTTTAGGTAAAGCGCAAGCGATGTCTTACGATCAAATCGATAAGTCACCTGAAGAAAAAGCACGTGGTATTACTATTTCTACAACTCACGTTGAATACGAAACTGATGCTCGTCACTACGCACACGTTGATTGTCCGGGACACGCCGATTATGTTAAGAACATGATCACAGGTGCTGCTCAGATGGATGGAGCAATCTTGGTTGTTTCTGCTGCTGACGGTCCTATGCCGCAAACTCGCGAACATATCTTACTTGCTCGTCAGGTTGGTGTTCCATCACTTGTTGTTTTCATGAACAAATGTGACATGGTTGACGATAAAGAATTATTAGAACTTGTTGAAATGGAAATTCGCGAACTTTTAACTAAGTACGATTTTCCAGGTGACACAATTCCAATCGTAAAGGGTTCGGCTAAATTAGGTTTAGAAGGTGATACTTCTGAATTGGGACGTCCTTCTATTATGGCATTAATGAAGGCTTGTGATGAATCAATTCCACAACCGGCACGTGCTATCGATAAAACTTTCTTAATGCCTGTTGAGGACGTATTTTCGATCTCTGGTCGTGGTACTGTTGTTACTGGTCGTGTTGAGCGTGGAATCGTAAAAGTAAATGACGAGATCGAAATCATCGGTATCCGTCCAACTCAAAAGACAACTGTTACTGGAATCGAAATGTTCCGTAAATTGTTAGACGAAGGTCAAGCTGGCGATAACTGCGGTGTTTTATTGCGTGGTACTAAAAAAGAAGATGTTGAGCGTGGCCAAGTTTTGGCTAAGCCAGGGACAGTTAAGCCGCACAAAAAATTCAAAGGTGAGGCGTATATCCTTACTAAAGAAGAAGGTGGACGTCATACTCCATTCTTTACAAACTATCGTCCTCAATTTTATTTCCGTACAACTGACGTAACAGGTGTTGTTACTTTAGCTGCAGGAACTGAAATGGTTATGCCTGGTGATAAAATCGAAATTAACGTCGAGTTAATCGCGCCAATCGCTATGGAACAATCATTACGTTTTGCTATCCGCGAGGGTGGTCGTACTGTTGGTTCTGGTGTTGTTACTCAAATTCTTGAGTAGTTGCTTATCGGGTAAGCAAATATTTTTGATGAATTAGTTGAAAATTTAATTCATCAAAAATCAAGCCAAAAATAAAAAAAGGGGCAACATAATTGTTGTCCCTTTTGCTATTTTAGGGTTATATTTTGCGTCTTGTGTTTAAAGTGATAAAAATTAACGGTGAAGGACAGTAGCTCCAGCGGTAGAGCGAGCGACTCCAAATCGCTAGGTCGTGGGTTCGAATCCCTCCTGTCCTGCCAATTTTTTTTATCACATAAATTATTTTTATTAATTTTATCTTTTAAAGAAAAGGACATCATGAACGCTATTAATTCAAATTTAAATACCTCGAACAATTCTAAAATTGTCACTCTGTGTGTAGTGGCTTTTTCAATTTTAATTGGTTTTACTTTGTCGACTTTGCTTCGCGCCTTATCAGGAGCTTTCGGTATCATCGCACAAGCGATGAATTATGATTGGTTCAAACACGGATTACCAGTTGTTGTCGCATTGGTTTTATTTGCAACTTTGCAATTTAATAAACAATTTTTAACTTGGGCTGATGAAGTGATCGCTGAAATTAAAAAAGTAGTTTGGCCATCAGTTAAAGATACTCGCGGAATGACAATTGTTGTGATCGTGATGGTATTTATTTCTTCAATTATTATTAGCGTATTCGATTTATTTTCGGGTTTTGTTTTAAATCAACTTATTAAATAACGGGCGGATGAAATTATGATAAATAATTCTGAAGGCAATCAAAATAGCGAATCAAATGATTCATCAACAGAAATGTCGGCGTCAGTTTCTGCTGCGCCTGCTATGGCAAAAAAATGGTATATCGTTAACGTTCAGTCTGGAACAGAAAACTCTGCAAAAGCTGCGATCGAAGAACGTATTCGCATGCACAAGATGGAACAGTATTTTGGCGAAGTTTTAATTCCAGCAGAAAATGTTGTTGAATTAGTTAAAGGTCAAAAAACGACAAAGTCTCGTAAGTTTTTTCCGGGTTATATTTTTATTAATATGTTTTTGAATGATCAGTCTTGGCATTTAATTAAAAGCACTTCAAAAGTCAGTGGCTTTGTTGGTGGCGCAAAAACTCGTCCGCCAGAAGTTCCAGAGGCTGAAGTATTGCGTGTGACTCAGCAGATGACGGGTTTGTCTGAGAAGCCAAGATCAAAAATTAATTTTTCAGTTGGTGAACAAGTGACTGTTGTTGACGGGCCGTTTAATAATTTCAACGGAACGGTTGAGGATATTAACGAAGAAAAAGCAAAAGTTAAAGTATTGGTCAGTATTTTTGGAAGACCAACACCGGTTGAGCTTGATTTTTCTCAAGTTTCAAAAAGTACTTAGTTCGAATTATATTTAATTAAAAAAAATTCTTTAAGTCATAGGGGCTTAAGGAAGTAAAAAACCCGCACTCATTTGAAAAAATGAGTGCTATGCAAAAGTGGGATCACATATGGCAAAAAAAGTTACAGGCATGATCAAATTGCAAATACCGGCAGGGAAAGCTAATCCAGCTCCACCCGTTGGACCGGCACTTGGACAGCATGGGGTAAACATTATGGAATTCTGTAAGCAGTTCAATGCTCGCACGCAAAAAGATGGAGACTCCATCGTGCCGATCATTATTACTGTATATCAGGATCGTTCGTTTACTTTCATCACTAAGACGCCACCGGTATCTTCGTTGATCAAGAAGGCATTAAAATTAGAATCAGGTTCTAAGATGCCGCAAAAAGATAAAGTTGGAAAAATCAATTCCAGCCAAATTAAAATAATCGCAACGACAAAGTTGCCTGACCTAAACTGTGTTCAAGTAGAATCTGCGATGTCTCAAGTCGCTGGAACTGCAAAAAGCATGGGTATAGAAGTTCAGGAGTAGGTGGAATATGTCAGGTAAAAAATTTAAAGCAGCAGCACTTAAAGTGACTGTTGATAAAAAATATTCATTCGTTGATGGAATCAAATTAGTCACTGAAACAGCTCCTGCAAAATTTGACGAATCGATCGACGTTGCAGTTCGTTTGGGTGTTGATCCAAAACAATCTGATCAGCAGGTTCGTGGCGCTATTGCTTTACCGCACGGTTTAGGTAAAAACGTTCGCGTTGTTGTTTTCGCAAAAGGCCCGAAAGAAAATGATGCAAAAGCAGCTGGTGCTGACTTTGTTGGTGGCGATGATCTCGTTGCTAAAATCAATGGTGGATGGCTTGATTTCGATAAATGTATTGCGACTCCGGACATGATGGCGACAGTATCAAAAGTTGCGAAGGTTCTAGGACCTCGTGGTTTGATGCCGAATCCAAAAGTTGGAACTGTAACAATGAATGTGACTGAAGCCGTATTAGCAGAAAAAAAAGGTAAACTTGATTTTCGCGTTGATAAAGCAGGTATCGTTCATGCATCGATCGGTCGTAAATCAATGGGGCCTGCAAAGTTAAAAGATAACTTTGATGCTTTTATTAATGCGATTGTAAAGGCAAAGCCTCAGACGTCAAAAGGGATCTATATCAGATCAATTTTTGCGGCATCAACAATGGGTCCTAGTATCCGTCTTGATGGTAATGAAGCAATGGCTGGATCTGAGCAAGATTAGTTTTTAGTTTTATAATTTTTTTGCGTGAGCAAAAATACATTAAGTTAAGGTCTCTGAAGTCAGGGACCTTTACGCGTCAGTGACAGTTGGAGTTCCGCAAGTTTTGGAACTTAATTTTTTAAGCTTAAGTAAGTTTAAATATCCAGCCGAGACGGGCTTATCAAAAAGTTTTTTAGATTTAACCCAATCAAAAAAAACTTCAAAAATAAATCCGACCTGATGCACTTAACAGTCAAATACTGGTTGAACCCAGTACAAAAAACGAAGGGAGTTTCTTAAATGCTAAAGTCACAAAAAGAAATAGATGTTAAATCAATTTCTGAAAAAATGGCAAAAGCTAAAGGCGCTTTTATCGTAGACTTTAAGGGCATGAAAGTGGAACAAGTTACGAATCTTCGTAAAAAGTTACACGCTGCTGAGTCTGAGATGAAGGTTGTGCGAAATACTTTAGCGCTACGTGCGTTCAAAAGTCACCCAGCTGCTGAAAAAGCGTTTACGAATATGACAGGTACAAATGCAATTGTTTTTGCATTTAACGAAGTCGTCGGCGTAGCGAAAGCTTTGGCAGATTTTGGAAAAGACGTTGAAGCTCTAAAAATCAAATCGGGTATGATGGACGGCGAAGCTCTTGATGATAAAAAAATCAAGTTCTTGGCGACATTGCCAGGTAAAGATCAATTACGCGCTCAGTTCTTACGATTATTGTTAGAACCAAGTACGCAATTAGCACGAGTTCTGAACGAATACGCAATTAAAAACGGCGCTGTCCCAGCACCTGCAATTGATGCAGATGCAGCAGCACCACAAGCTTAATAATATTTTTGGAGGTTTAAAATGGCTATGACAAATGATCAATTAGTTACTGAATTATCTGGTAAAACAGTTTTGGAAATCGCTGAGTTAGTAAAGCAATTAGAAGAGAAGTGGGGCGTTTCTGCTGCTGCTCCTGTGATGATGGCTGGCGCTGCTGCAGGTCCTGCGGCTGAAGCTCAAACAGCATTCGACGTTATTTTAGTTGAAGCTGGCGCAAACAAAATCAACGTAATTAAAGAAGTACGTGCGATTACTGGTTTAGGTTTAGCTGAAGCAAAAGCTTTAGTTGAAGCTGGCGGAAAAGCAGTTAAAGAAGGCGCGACGAAAGAAGACGCTGACAAAATGAAGAAGCAGTTAGAAGCTGCTGGCGCAAAAGTTACTGTTAAGTAATTTCTGTTTTCAGTTCAATTCAGAGGGAAGAGAAATCTTTCCCTCTGAATTTTTATTTTATTTTTAAATATTTTAAAGTTAAAAGTTTTTATTTAGTAAGTTTTAATAAATATATAATGTGGGCCTTGAAGATTTCCCCCCGAAGCGAAACTTTGATTTAGAAAATAAAATTTCTAAATGTGACTAACCTTAAGGATATGCAATGAACACGACACCGATCACGGCATCGAATCTGCGAATTCGAAAATCATTCACCAAAAATAAACAAGTCATTGAAATTCCAAATTTGATTGAATTGCAAAAAAAATCATATGAAGCATTTCTTTTAAAAGATGTCGATGCAGATCGACGCGGCATGGAAGGTTTAAACGGAGTTTTCAAATCTGTTTTTCCTATTGCTGACTTTAACAATACATCGTCTTTAGAATTTGTTGGTTACACGTTAGAGCCTTCTAAATATGACGTTGATGAATGTCGCCAGCGCGGAATGAGTTTCGCAGCTCCAGTGAAGGTGACTTTGCGTTTAATTGTTTTTGACGTTGATGAAGAAACTGAAGCACGCAGTATCCGTGACGTGAAAGAACAAGAAGTTTACTTAGGTGAAATACCTTTGATGACTGCAAACGGTTCTTTTATTATTAACGGCACAGAGCGTGTTGTTGTTTCTCAGCTTCATAGATCTCCGGGTGTTTTCTTTGATCATGATAATGGTAAAAATGCGACGTCAGGTAAATTAATTTATTCTGCGCGTGTGATTCCATACCGTGGTTCTTGGTTGGATCTTGAATTCGATCAGAAAGACGTTTTACACGTTCGTATTGATCGTCGTCGTAAATTTCCTGCAACTATCATTTTAAAAGCATTGGGAATGAACGTTGAGCAACTATTAGAATATTTCTATGACCTTGACGAAATTTTCGTAAAAGGAAAATCATTATTCAGAAAACTAGACATCGAAAGAATGTCTGGACAGCGTGCGATTGCAGACGTTGTTGATCCTAAATCTGGCGAAGTCTTAGTTAAAGCCGGTCGTCGTATCACGCGTGCGATTGTTAAAAAAGTTAAAGATTTAAATTTAACTGAAGTTGAAGTTCAGCCTCAGGATCTTGAAGGTAAAGTATTAGCAAAGCCTTTGATCGATGAATCAACAGGTGAAATTATCGCTGATGCGAATAATGAATTGTCTGTCTCATTAATTAAAAAAGCATTAGCTGCCGGAATTGAAAATTTCTATTTGATTTTCTTTGACGGTTTAACAGTTGGGCCATTTTTAAGAAATACTTTATTAGTCGACAAAGTCGCTAACAAAGAAGAAGCCCTGATTGAAATTTATAAGCGTCTTCGTCCAGGCGAGCCTGCGGTGATGGAAGCTGCTGAAGCTTATTTTAATCGTTTATTTTTTGATCCAGAAGCCTACGATTTATCAGAAGTTGGTCGTATCAAGATCAATCACAAATTCGGTATTTCGATGGAAGAATGTCCACCGAGTCACCGCGTATTAACTCATAAAGATATTTTATCAACAGTGAAACATTTGATCGATTTGAAAAACGGTCGTGGCGTTGTTGATGATATCGATCACTTGGGTAATCGTCGTGTTCGTTCGGTTGGTGAATTATTAGAAAATCAATATCGTATCGGTCTGGTTCGTATGGAACGAGCGATCAAAGAAAGAATGTCGCTTCAAGATCTTGAAGTCATGATGCCGCATGATTTGGTAAATGCAAAACCAGTGAATGCTGTTGTTAAAGAATTTTTCGGATCTTCTCAATTATCACAGTTCATGGATCAAACAAATCCATTATCAGAAATTACACATAAACGTCGTTTATCAGCACTGGGACCCGGCGGTTTAACTCGTGATCGCGCAGGCTTTGAAGTTCGTGACGTTCACTCGACGCATTATGGTCGTATTTGTCCGATCGAAACTCCAGAGGGACCAAACATTGGTCTTATCGCCTCGTTATCAACGTACGCTCGTATTAATAATTACGGCTTCATTGAAACACCTTACAAAAAAGTCGAAAATGGAAAAATTTCCACTGATATCCACTATATGTCTGCTCTTGAAGAGGCTGGGCATCATATTGCTCAAGCTCCGACTGAGGAAAAATTTGCCAAAGAATTATTAGCAGGTAACCACACTGTTCGCCGTGACGGTGAATATGAATTAGTTGATCGCGAGAAAATTACTTTGATGGATGTAAGTCCTTCGCAGTTGGTTTCTATTGCCGCATCATTGATTCCGTTCTTAGAGCATGATGATGCCAATCGTGCGTTAATGGGTTCGAACATGCAACGTCAAGCGGTTCCATTATTACGTTCACGCGCGCCACTTGTTGGTACGGGTGTTGAGCGTTTAGTGGCTCGCGATTCGGGGACGTCTGTTGTTGCGTTGAATGACGGTCTCGTTGAAGAAGTTGATGCTTCAAGAATCGTGGTTCGTCGTTTTGCAAAAGGCGGAGAACTGGGCGCGAATGTTGATATTTACAATTTAACAAAATATCAAAGAACAAATCAAAATACATGTTTCAACCAAAAGCCAATCGTAAAACGTGGTGATAAAGTTTTTAAAACAGACATCATTGCCGATGGTCCATCAACTGAATTGGGTGAATTAGCGTTGGGTCAAAATATCCGCGTGGCCTTCACTCCGTGGATGGGTTACAACTTTGAAGATTCTATTTTGATCTCTGAAAGATTATTGCAAGACGACACATACACTTCAGTTCATATCGAAGAATATGAATGTGTGGCTCGTGATACAAAATTAGGTAAAGAAGAAATCACTCGTGATATCGCAAACGTCGGCGAAGAAGCTCTGAAGGATTTAGATTCTTCGGGTATTATTCGTATCGGTGCGGAAGTTCGTCCTGGTTTTATTTTGGTTGGTAAAGTGACGCCGAAGGGTGAAACACAATTATCTCCTGAAGAAAAATTATTACGCGCAATTTTCGGTGAAAAAGCAGGCGATGTTCGTGATACATCATTACGCGCACCATCTGGCGTTTATGGTACAATCATTGATGCTCAAGTTTATTCGCGTGAAGGTTCTGACCGTGATGAACGTTTAGCAATTATCATCGAAGAAAAGCGTAAAAAATTAGAAAAAGATTTAGTGATCGAGCAAAACGTTATCAAAAATAACGCGATCGAAAAATTACGTGAAGTTGTCGTTGGTAAAAAAACAATTGGTATTTTATTAAACGAAGACGGAACTCAAAAATTATTGAACAAAGGTCAAGACATCACAAATGCTGACCTTGAAACAATTCCTTTTGAATTATTAAGCTACATTCCATTAGAGCAAGAACTTGAATATCAAGTGAATAAAATCATTGATGGATCACGTAACCAATTGGATGCTGTTAAATTGGTATTCAACGAAAAGATTGATCGCCTTAAAAAAGGTGATGAGTTGCCTCCGGGCGTGATCAAAATGGTTAAGATCTACATCGCTATTAAGCGTAAATTACAAGTCGGTGATAAGTTCGCCGGTCGTCACGGTAATAAGGGTGTGGTTTCAAAAGTTCTTGCCGTTGAAGACATGCCGTATTTAGCGGATGGTTCTGCGGTCGACATGGTTTTAAATCCGTTGGGCGTACCATCACGTATGAACATCGGTCAAATTCTTGAAGTTCACTTGGGCTGGGCAGCGCATAACTTGGGTAAACAATTAACTGAACATGTTGAGAAGTTTAATGCAGATGCATTAAGAACTAAGATGAAACACATTTACGAAGATGCAGAAATTTCTGCAAAAATCGATAAATCAGATGATGCTTCATTAAAGAAAATGGCGATCGCATTAAAAGACGGAATCCACGTTGGAACTCCTGTATTTGACGGCGCCAGCGAAGCGGATGTTCGTGGATTGTTGAAAAAAGCAGAGCTTGCTTCAACGCAATCTATTTTATTCGATGGACGAACTGGTGAGCCTTTTGCGAACCAAGTTACGGTTGGTATCATGTACATGTTGAAGTTACATCACTTGGTCGAAGAAAAGATTCACGCTCGTTCTATAGGACCTTATTCTTTAGTTTCGCAACAACCGTTGGGTGGTAAAGCACAATTCGGAGGACAGCGTCTAGGGGAGATGGAAGTTTGGGCGATCGAAGCTTACGGTGCGGCGTACTCATTACAAGAATTCTTAACTGTGAAATCAGATGACGTCGCAGGAAGAACTCGTATGTACGAAAGTATCGTTCGTGGTGAAAATATTCTTGAGCCAGGATTGCCTGAATCATTTAACGTTTTGATTAAAGAGCTTCAGTCATTGGCTCTGAATATCGAATTGGTTGAGTCAGATATATTAACGGACAGCGGGGGCGATGACATGGTTGATCCATCTGTCGAATTGCCTGCAGCGCCTGTAACTCAACATTAATATAATTAGGAGCATATAAGACATGAGAGATTTATTAAATTTTTTCGACAAGCCTAAAGATCCACTTTCGTTTGATGCTGTTCGTATTTCTTTGGCTTCGCCAGAGATGATTCGTGAATGGTCATTCGGCGAAGTTAAAAAACCAGAAACAATCAACTACCGTACTTTTAAGCCAGAACGTGAAGGTTTATTTTGCGCAAAAATATTTGGTCCAATCAAAGACTACGAATGTCTTTGCGGTAAATATAAACGTATGAAATATCGCGGAGTGATCTGCGAAAAGTGCGGTGTTGAAGTCACACAAACCAAAGTTCGTCGTGAGCGTTTAGGTCATATTGAATTGGCTTCACCCGTTGCACACATTTGGTTTTTACGTTCATTACCATCACGTATTGGTAACTTATTAAATCTTTCTTTGAAAGATGTTGAAAAAGTTCTTTACTGCGAATCATACCTTGTTGTTGATCCGATGGAGACAACTTTAGAAGAAGGAACAGTTCTTTCTGAAGAAGCTTACCAAGCAGCTCTGAATGAATTTGGTCCAAATTTTAAAGCCGGTATGGGCGGTGAATATGTTCGTGAAATGTTACGAAAAATTGACCCTGAATATTTATCTCGTAAATTACGAATTGAATTAAAAGAAACAAAATCAGAAGCTGGTACTAAAAAAATCTCAAAGCGTTTAAAAGTTGTTGAAGCTTTCAAAGGTTCAACAAATAAACCTGAGTGGATGATGCTTGAATCGCTTCCTGTGTTGCCGCCTGATTTGCGTCCGTTGGTACCTTTGGATGGTGGTCGTTTTGCAACTTCTGATTTGAATGATCTTTATCGTCGAGTCATCAATCGTAATAACCGTTTGAAGCGTCTTCAAGAATTGAATGCTCCGGATATTATTATTCGAAATGAAAAGCGTATGTTGCAAGAAGCTGTCGATGCATTACTTGATAATGGTCGTCGTGGTAAAACATTTACAGGTCCAAACAAGCGTCCATTAAAATCTTTAAGTGATATGTTAAAAGGTAAACACGGTCGTTTCCGTCAGAATCTTTTAGGTAAGCGCGTAGATTATTCGGGTCGTTCTGTTATTACGGTTGGTCCAACATTGAAATTACATCAATGTGGTCTTCCAAAAACTATGGCTTTAGAATTATTTAAACCCTTCGTTTACAACAAGCTTGAAGAAAAAGGTTTGGCTACAACAATCAAACAAGCAAAACGTTTGGTTGATCAGCAAACTGTCGAAGTTTGGGATATCCTAGCTGAAGTTGTTAAAGAGCATCCGGTTTTATTAAATCGTGCTCCAACTTTACATAGACTGGGTATTCAAGCATTTGAACCGGTTCTTCACGAAGGAAAAGCGATCCAATTGCATCCGTTAGTTTGTACAGCATTCAATGCTGACTTCGACGGAGATCAAATGGCAGTCCACGTTCCCTTATCAGTCGAAGCGCAAGTGGAAGCTCGCGTTTTAATGATGTCGACAAATAACATTTTAAATCCTGCAAACGGAAAACCGATCATCAATCCATCTCAGGACGTTATCTTGGGATTGTATTGGATGACTCGTATTCGCCCGGGCGCAAAAGGTACTGGCAAAATTTTCGTTTCAGTTCAAGAGGCATTGTATGCTTACGAAACTGGAGTCGTTGATTTGCAAGCTGCATGTAAAGTAAAGATCAAAGGCAAAGTCGAGGAAACGTCTGTCGGTCGTTCGATTTTATCTGATGCGGTTCCTAAAGAAGTTCCATTTGCAACTATCAACACAACAATGAGTAAAAAATCGATCGGTTCATTGATCGATACAACATTCCGTGTTGCGGGTGCAAAAGCGACTTGTATTTTGGCCGATCAAATTATGCAGCTAGGTTTTAAATACTCAACTGTTGCCGGTCTTTCGATTTCTATTGATGATATGATTATTCCTGAATCAAAACCAGCGATGATCAGTGGTGCTGAAAAACAAGTTGAAGAAATTCAACAGCAGTACGACGAAGGTTTAATCACAGACGGAGAGCGCTACAATAAAGTTGTGGATATCTGGGCTCAAACTTCTGACAAGCTTGCTAAAGAGATGATGGGTCAAATTGAAAAACAAAAATTTATCGTCGATGGCAAAGAAGTCATGGGACCTTCATTTAATCCAATTTACATCATGGCCGATTCTGGAGCGCGGGGTTCATTCAATCAGTTGCGCCAATTAGGCGCGATGCGTGGTTTAATGGCCAAGCCTTCTGGTGAAATTATCGAAACACCAATCACGGCGAATTTCCGTGAAGGTTTAACAGTTCTTCAATATTTTATTTCGACTCACGGTGCTCGTAAAGGTCTTGCGGATACAGCTTTAAAGACTGCAAACTCAGGATATTTAACTCGTCGTCTAGTTGACGTTTCACAAGATGTTGTTGTTTCTGAATTAGATTGCGGAACAGTAGAGGGTTTAGAAATTACTCCGATCTACGAAGCTGGAGAAATTATTCAAGGTATCGGCGATCGTATTTTGGGTCGTACAGTTTTAGCAAATGTTGTTGATCCTTCAACGAACACAGTTTTAGTTAAAGCCGGCCAAGAGCTTGATGAAGCCCTTGTAATTAAAATCGAAGACGCTGGTATCGAGCGCGTAGCAATTCGTTCAGGTTTAACTTGTGAAGCGACTCGTGGTGTTTGTGTGAAATGTTATGGTCGTGATTTAGCTCGTGGTGCAACAGTCAACCTTGGTGAAACTGTCGGTATTATCGCAGCACAATCCATCGGTGAGCCGGGTACTCAGTTAACAATGCGTACATTCCACTTGGGTGGAGCCGCTTCTCGTTCGGTTGAACAATCTGTTCATACATCTCGTTATGACGGAGTAATTAAATTAGTTAATGTTCAAAGCGTTGTAAACAAAGCTGGCAAATTAACAGTTATGAATCGTAACTGTGCGGCTTTGGTGATCGATGAATCTGGTCGTGAGCGCGAAAATTTCAAATTAGCTTACGGTGCTGTTTTGAATTTTAAAGACGGCCAAAAAGTAACTAAGGGTGCTGCTGTTGCTGAATGGGATCCGTATTCGAATCCGATTATCACAGAGGTTTCTGCAAAAATTCAATTTCAAGATATTCTTGAAGGTAAAACAATGACTGAACAAGTCGATCCAGTGACTGGATTTACGACTAAAGTTATTACTGAATCGAAATCTTCAGATACAAAGCCAACTTTATTTTTAGTTGATGCTAACGGAAAAACATTAATGTTGCCAGGTCGTGACATCACGGCTCGTTACATGATTCCGGTCGGCGCTCAGCTATTGGTAAATGATGGCCAAGACGTTCATGCCGGTGAAATTATTGCGAAAATGCATCGTGAAACTTCGAAAACAAAAGATATCACGGGTGGTCTTCCGCGCGTTGCTGAATTGTTCGAAGCACGTAAACCAAAAGATGCTGCGATCATTTCTGAAATTGATGGTTACATCACATTCGGTAAAGACGTTAAAGGTAAACAGCGTGTAATCGTGACGCCTGAAATTGGCGAGCAACGTGAATATTTAATTCCTAAGGGAAAACACGTTGCAGTTCGTGAAGGTGAATTCGTTCGCGCGGGTGAAGCCCTTGTTGATGGTCCAACAAATCCACATGATCTGTTAGCGGTTCTAGGTCCTAAAGCTTTATCGGCATACTTGGTGAACGAAGTCCAAGAAGTTTACCGTTTGCAAGGTGTGGGTATCAATGACAAGCATATCGAATTAATTGTTCGTCAAATGTTACGTAAAGTTGAAGTCACAGAAGGCGGCGATACACGCTTCCTTGGTGGTGAACAGGCTGAACGTTCTATGTTTGATGCAGAAAACGCTCGAGTCCTTAAAGAAGGCGGCCAAATCGCAACATGTGTTCCGTTGTTATTAGGTATCACAAAAGTTTCTTTAAGCACAGAAAGCTGGATTTCAGCAGCATCATTCCAAGAGACAACAAAGGTCCTCACAGAGGCCTCTATTAACTCGAAGACGGATCATTTACGTGGATTAAAGGAAAACATCATCATGGGTCGTTTGATCCCTGCTGGTACAGGCTTAACAGCGTACAAGAAATGGAAAGTCATGGTCACTGAAGATGAAGACATGGATTCTGTGGCATTGCCATTAGTTTAATCTAAGTAAAAATAAACTAAATAAAAACCCCGTCTAGTGAAAGCTAGACGGGGTTTTTATTTGTGGATCTTAATTAAAAACTACCGCTTGACTGACAAGGGCCAAAACAGTTAGTTTATCGAACTCACTCACTAAAAGAGATAGACAGGGTTACCCAAATAGTTAGGTAACTTTGAGTAAGATTTGTGTGAATTATTTCATCCAAATTTGAAGATAACAGAAAAAGGAGAAGCTCACAGTGCCTACAATTAACCAGCTCATTAAAAAAGAGCGCAGCGTTCAAAAGAACAAAACAAAATCGCCAGCTCTAGCGCAATGTCCACAAAAACGTGGCGTTTGCACTCGCGTGTACACAACGACTCCAAAGAAGCCGAACTCAGCTTTACGTAAAGTTGCAAAAGTTCGTTTATCAAATGGATTCGAAGTTATTTCTTACATTCCAGGTGTTGGACACAATTTACAGGAACATAGCGTTGTTATGATTCGTGGTGGTCGTGTTAAGGATTTACCAGGGGTTCGTTATCATATCGTTCGCGGAACACTTGATTTGCAAGGTGTTAACGGACGTTTGCGCAGTCGTTCTAAATACGGCGCAAAACGACCTAAGAAGTAATCCACTAACAACCTATAGAAATTATTAAGAGGAAATTATGTCACGTCGTAGTAAAACATTTAAAAGAGAAATTATTCCAGATCCAATTCACAAAGATTTAGTCATCGCTAAATTCGTAAATAAAATCATGTTACGCGGTCAAAAAAGTACTGCACAAAAACTTTTTTACGGAGCCCTTGACGAATTAAACGGAAAAGTTCCGGGTGAAGATTCAGTGAACGTCATGAGAAAAGCTTTAGAAAACGTAAAGCCATCAATCGAAGTTCGTTCTCGCCGCGTAGGTGGTTCGACATACCAAGTTCCGGTCGATGTTCGTCCGGCTCGTCGTTTAGCTTTGGCTATGCGTTGGTTGATTGAAACTTCTCGTGCTCGTGGAGAAAAAGATTTTGCTAAGCGTTTGGCTGCAGAATTTTTGGATGCTTACAATAATCGTGGTAACGCGATTAAGAAAAAAGAAGAAGTCCACAAAATGGCTGATGCGAATAAGGCATTTGCTCACTACAACTGGTAATTACTAAGCTGTTAAAGGCGACTATTTGATGTCAGCTCCTATAATCAAAACTGAAGCTGACCTAGTTCACGTTCGAAATATCGGCATCATGGCACACATTGATGCCGGTAAAACGACAACGACTGAACGTATTCTTTTCTATACAGGTAAAAATCATAAAATCGGCGAAGTTCACGATGGCGCAGCCACTATGGACTGGATGCCTCAGGAGCAAGAGCGCGGTATCACTATTACATCCGCGGCGACCACTGCGTCTTGGAAAAATAATCGCATAAATATTATTGATACTCCGGGGCACGTCGACTTCACAATCGAAGTCGAACGATCATTGCGTGTTCTTGACGGAGCAGTAGCCGTATTTGACGGTGTGAACGGCGTAGAGCCGCAATCAGAAACTGTTTGGCGTCAAGCGAACAGACACAAAGTTCCTAGGATTTGTTTTATTAATAAAATGGATCGTGTTGGCGCTGATTTCGAATCCAGTTTCGAAACAATTCGTACAAAGCTTGAAGCGAACCCTGTCAAAGTTCAAATTCCAATCGGCGCCGAAGATCAATTTTTAGGTATGTGTGATTTGATCGAATCCAAAGGTTATATCTGGAAATCAGGTACGGATCATGAATTCACCGAAATTGAAATTCCAAAAAATCTCAAAGAACTTTTTGAATCTGAACGCGCAAAGATGATCGAAAAAATTTGTGAACTTGATGATGCATTAATTGAAAAATATTTAAACGGCGAAACGCCAACAATTTCTGAATTAAAATCGGCTCTCAGAAAAGGAACGATTGAATTAAAAATATTTCCCGTATTTTGCGGCGCTGCTTTTAAAAATAAAGGCGTGCAACAACTTTTGGACGGAGTGATTGATTACTTGCCAAGCCCTCTGGATGCGGCTCCGCCTGAAGGAATGAATCCGATCAAAGAAGATATGAAAGTATTTTGCAAGACGTCTTTTGACGAGCCTGCAGCGGCCCTCGCTTTTAAGTTAGCAACAGATCCATTTGCAGGATCGCTAACGTATATCCGAATGTATTCAGGTCAAATCAAAGTCGGTGAGCAATTATTAAATCCGCGCACTGAGAAAAAAGAACGCGTGCAAAAAATTGTAAAGATGCATGCTAATTCTCGTGAAGAAGTTGATCACTTAAACGCAGGTGATATTGGCGCGATTGTCGGTTTAAAATTTACAACAACTGGAGATACTCTTTGTGATTCATCAAGACAGGTCGTCTTTGAATCAATAACATTTCCAGAGCCAGTGATTGCTGTCGTTGTCGAGGCGAAATCATCTGCTGACCAAGAAAAAATGATCGAAGGTTTAAAAAAACTCGAACGAGAAGATCCCTCTTGTCGATTGAGAAATGATCCCGAAACCGGACAAATGCTTTTGTCGGGCATGGGTGAACTGCACTTAGATATTTTAATCGATCGTTTGCTGCGAGAACATAAAATTCAAGCCAATGTGGGTCGTCCACAGGTTGCATATCGTGAAACTTTATCATCAGCTGTGTCGACAGATTTTATTTTTGAACGTATGCTTGCGGGTGAAGAAAAATTTGTACAGGTTCAAATTTCAATTGAGCCTATTCATCCCTCAGAGGGAATTAAATTTTTAACACCGCTTCAGCATTCAAAAGAAACGCCGCTAACATGGATCAAGGCCTGTGAAAATGGTTTGCGCGAAGGTTGTGAAGTGGGACCCATTGCCAGCTATGCAATGGTAGGACTGAAAGTAACGTTAAATTCAATTTCAAGTCGTCCGCAAATGACAGATGAAATTGTTTGCAAGGCGGCCGCATCGCTCGCATTTCGCGAAGCAATTAAAAAAACAGACGCGATTTTATTAGAACCGATGTTCAAAGTTGAAGTGAATTGTCCCGATGAATTTGTTGGTAACATCGTTGGTGATTTAAATTCACGCCGAGGAAAAATTTTAAATATGACCGCAAAAATTCAAGGCGGACAATTGATTCTGGCCGAAGTTCCATTGGCGCAATTGTTCGGATACGCCACTGACATTCGTAGCTTATCGCAAGGCCGCGCATTCTTTAGTATGAATTTTCACGAATACGCTCCTGTTCCGCTCAAGATCAAGGCAGAGGTCCTGCAAAAATTAGGTCGATAATAGCCCGTGGAATATTAATTTAAAATAAGTCAAAATAATTATTTTATCTGTTGACTCCAATTATTTCCTCAGACATATTACACCTTCAGTTTTAAAGCTTCGGAAATCTCCGTTTTTCATAAGGCGACTTGCTTTCATGCGGAAATAGATTTTGGCGGGCTTATAAGAGGTATAAAATGCAGAGTCAAAAAATAAGAATCAGGCTTAAGGCCTTTGATCACAAGTTGTTAGATCAGTCGACAAAAGAAATTGTCGAAACAGCTAAACGTACTGGCGCCAAAATAGCGGGACCAATCCCTCTACCTACACGCATTAATCGTTTTACTGTTTTGCGTTCTCCGCACGTCGATAAAAAATCTCGTGAGCAATTTGAAATCAGAACACATAAACGTATGCTCGATATTCTTGAGCCAACTCAACAAACAGTTGATCAGTTGATGAAACTTGATCTATCTGCTGGCGTTGATGTTGAAATTAAACTATCTGCTGAATAATAGGAGGAGTAAACATGAGTGAAACACAAACACACAATGAAACTCAGCCTTCAGCCGCTGGTCTTCAATTAAATGGTCTTTTCGCTTTCAAAGAAGGCATGGCTACAATTTATACTGACAAAGGCGAAGCGATTCCCGTTACAGTATTGCGCTATGAAACTTGGAAAGTCTCTCAAATCAAAACTACTGCAAAAGATGGCTACACGGCTATTCAGATTGCATCAATGCCTAAAAAAGCTAAAAACTCGACAGCTGCAGCAGCTGGTCATGTTAAAGCTGCAGGTTTTGAAACGGGCGCAAGATTTCTTCGTGAAATTCGTCAAGATATCCCGGCTGATTTAAAAGTTGGCGATACGGTTTCAATCAACAGCCTGATCAAAGGCGATGTTGTTAAAATTACTTCTAAATCCAAAGGTCATGGCTTCCAAGGCTCAGTTCGTCGTTGGAATTTTGCCGGTGGTCCCGCGACTCACGGTTCTAAATTTCACCGTCGTCCGGGTTCAAGCGGAAACAGAACATGGCCAGGTCGCGTAATGCCAGGTAAAAAATTTCCAGGTCACTGGGGAGACGAAACAGTTACAGTTAAAAATGTTGTAGTTGTTGATGTTTTAGCTAACGAAGGTGTTTTGCTTGTTAAGGGACCAGTTCCTGGACACAAGAATACTCTTGTTAAGTTGGTAAAGGGTTAATTATGGCTACAGTAAATGTATTAAATTGGAAAAAAGAAAAAATTGGACAAGTTGAGCTTTCTTCTGACGTATTCGAAGTCGAAGTCAGAAAAGATGTTTTGCACACTGTTGTTCGTTGGCAGTTAGCATCTCGTCGCGCCGGAACTCATATGACAAAAACAAAAGGTTTAGTCAGCGGTGGTGGTAAAAAGCCGTTCAAGCAAAAAGGAACTGGTAACGCACGTCAAGGTTCGACTCGTTCTCCATTGATGCCGGGAGGAGGAACAATGTTTGGTCCTCAACCACGTGACTATTCTTACGCGCTTCCTAAAAAAGTTCGTAAAGTTGGTTTGATGATGGCATTGTCTCACTTATATAAAGAAGGCAAATTAACAGTTGTTGATACAATGGCTTCTGAAGGTAAATCGACAGAGCTGAATAAAAGATTAAAAACTTTTGGTGTTGCTAAGGCTGTTTTGATTGATGCCTCTGCAGATGAAAAATTTAACCGCGCAGCAAAGAATCTTACGAATTACAAATATTTTTCAGTTGATGGAATTAATGTTTTTGATTTGTTAAAATTCGATCATGCTGTCATTACAAAAAACTCAGTTCAAAAAATCGTTGAACGTTGTTCGTTGGAGAGATAATCATGAAAACGATATTAAAATCTCCACTAATTACAGAAAAAAACACAATGCTTGCTGAAGCTGGTGTTTATGTTTTCGAAGTTGGTGTTGATGCATCTAAGCCTGAAATCAAAGAAGCTGTTGAAAAAGGTTTCTCAGTTAAGGTTAAAGGTGTTCGCACCGTAGTTTGTCGCAGTGACATGAAATATTCAAAATTTGGCTTAACAGCGCCAAAAAAATGGAAAAAAGCGTTCGTGCAGTTAGCTGTCGGACAAAAAATTTCATTATTTGAGGGAGCATAACCATGGGATTGAAAGTATTTAGCGCCCGTTCGCACGGTAGCCGCGGAATGATCGGTTTTGACTTTAAAGAAATAACTCAAACGACACCTCATAAGTCGTTGACTGTCTCTTTGAAAAAACCATCAGCTCGTAACAATACGGGTATGATCACAGTTCGTCACGTAGGCGGAGCTCATAAAAGAAAATATCGTTTAATTGATTTTAAGCGTATAAAGCAAGATGTTCCTGGAAAAGTAGCAACTATAGAGTATGATCCAAATAGAACTTGCCGTATTGCTTTGGTTCATTATTTTGATGGCGAAAAAGCTTATATTTTAGCACCAGTGGGGCTGAATGTTGGTGACCAAATTGTATCTGGATTAAAAGCAGATATTAAGCCTGGAAATTGTTTGCCATTATCGGCAATTCCAGAGGGTACTATTATTCACAATATTGAAATGCGTCCTGGGAAGGGCGGTCAAATTTGTCGCGGTGCTGGTGCATCTGCAACGTTGGCTGGTAAAGGCGATCAATATTGTCAGGTTCGTTTGCCTTCTGGCGAATTGAAGCAAATTTTATCAACTTGCAAGGCTTCAATTGGCCAAGTTGGTAACACTGATAATGAAAACATTAAACTTGGTAAAGCGGGTCGCTCTCGTTGGAGAGGCGTTCGTCCAAGTGTTCGTGGTATGAAAATGAATCCTGTCGACCATCCATTGGGTGGCGGCGAGGGTGTCGGTAAGGGTCATCATCCTGTAACTCCTTGGGGCGTTCCTTGTAAGGGTTTCAAGACAAGACATAATAAGCGTACTGATTCTTCAATTATTAAACGTCGTAAATAGGAGTATTTGTGGCACGTTCGATTAAAAAAGGTCCTTTTGTTGATTTGCATTTAGAAAAAAAGATTACGAATGCTATAGAGAAAAGTGACAAAAAGGTAATTAAAACATGGTCTCGACGTTCAACAATCTTGCCTCATTGTGTTGGATTGACTTTCGCTGTGCACAATGGCAGAAAGTTCGTTCCAGTTTACATAACTGAAAACATGATTGGTCACAAGTTGGGTGAATTTGCGCCAACTCGTACTTTTGCAGGACATGCTGAGAAAAAAGCAGCTCCTTCTGCACCAGCGGCGAAGAAATAGGTAAGGGCATATGGAATCTAAAGCATCTTTAAAATACGCACGAGTTGGAGCACAAAAAGCTCGCTTAGTTGTAGACGTTATTCGTGGAAAATCAGTCGATGAGGCTATTAAAACGTTAACTTATATGAATAAGAAAACTGCTGAATTAGTTAAGAAATTAATTGAATCTGCCGCAGCAAATGCTGATTACAAAAAAACAATGAATACTGATAAGCTTTTTGTTAAGTCGATCTCTGTTGATCAGGGTCCAGTTTTAAAGCGCTTCAGGCCACGTGCTCAAGGCCGCGCATTTGGTGTTCGTAAAAAAATGAGCCATATCAACGTTGTGTTAGGGGAGAAATAACAGTGGGACAAAAAGTTCATCCAATTGGATTTCGTGTTGGTGTTATTCGTACCTGGGACTCTCGTTGGTACGCAAAAGGTCAAGCTTACTTTGACAATATCCATGAGGATATTAAATTAAGAAAATACTTAAAACAAAAACTAAAGCATGCTGGAGTCTCTAAAATTGAAATCGAGCGCGCTGGTAATAAAGTTAAAGTTATCATTCACACAGCTCGTCCGGGAGTTGTTATTGGTAAAAAAGGTACGGGCATCGATACTTTAAAAGCTGACGTTCAAAAATTAACAACGAACGAAGTTTTTTTAAGTATTCAAGAAGTTCGTAAGCCAGATACAGACGCTCAATTAGTTGCTGAAAGTATTGCGCAGCAATTAGAAAAGCGTATTTCTTGGAGACGTGCTTTGAAAAAAGCGATAGCGGCAGCGATTAAGGGCGGCGTTCGTGGTATTAAAGTTCGTGTTTCTGGTCGTTTAGATGGTGCAGAGATTGCTCGTTCTGAATGGTACAATGAAAAATCTGTTCCTTTGCATACTTTACGTGCGGACATTGATTACGGAACTGCTGAGGCATTAACTGCTTACGGTATTATCGGAATGAAAGTTTGGATTTACAAAGGTGATAT
>CANBND010000009.1 GCA_947370945.1 Pseudobdellovibrionaceae bacterium
GTTCCGATTGGCCGTGGTCAACGTGAGTTAATCATTGGTGATCGTCAAACTGGTAAAACAGCCATTGGCATCGATACAATTATCAATCAAAAAGGCCAAAACGTTCATTGTTTTTATGTGGCTATTGGTCAAAAACAATCAACAGTTTCACTGGTTGTTGAAAAACTACGTCAATCTGGCGCAATGGAATACACAACTGTAATTTCTGCGGGCGCTGCAGATCCAGCACCAATGCAGTTCTTGGCTGCTTACTCTGGAACGGCAATGGCTGAATATTTTCGCGATAGCGGAAAGCACGCTTTAATTATTTATGATGATTTAACAAAACAAGCACAAGCCTATCGTCAAATGTCATTATTACTTCGTCGCCCGCCAGGTCGCGAAGCTTATCCGGGTGACGTTTTCTTTATTCACAGTCGTTTGCTAGAGCGTGCTGCGAAATTATCTGACGATAAAGGCTCTGGTTCATTAACTGCATTGCCGGTTATTGAAACTCAAGCTGGAGATATTTCGGCCTATATTCCAACGAACGTGATTTCAATCACAGATGGTCAGATTTTCTTAGAATCAGATTTATTTTACAAAGGTGTTCGTCCTGCGATTTCAATCGGCAAATCAGTTTCTCGCGTGGGTGGATCGGCGCAAATTAAGGCCATGAAGCAAGTTGCAGGATCTATTAAATTAGAACTTGCGCAGTTCCGTGCTCTTGAGGCGTTTGCGGCGTTTGCATCAGATTTAGATAAAGCATCGCAACAGCAATTGGCTCGTGGTCGTCGTTTAGTTGAAGTTTTAAAACAAGGTCAATATCAACCCGCAAAAGTTGAAGACCAAGTTGTAATGATTTTTGCTGCAACAAACGGTTACACGGATTCAATTCCTGAAACTGATGTGAATCGTTATGAAAAAGAAATGCTGCAATTTTTAAAACAGAAGTACACAAGTTTGCTATCAACTATTGCTGATAAAAAACAGGTGTCTGATGATGCGAAAAAAGAATTAACTGCGGCTTTGGTTGAATTTAAATCGATTTTTCAGGCCTCTAAATAATTTAGGCCTATAGGAAAATAAAACGTGGCGAATTTAAAAGACATACGTTTACGAATTGAGTCGACAAAGAATACTCAACAAATCACGAAAGCGATGAAGTTGGTTTCTGCAGCGAAGCTACGTAAGGCACAAAATAACATTACGAACATGCGACCGTACGCAATGACTTTAAAACAAGTCATTGCGGATATCGCAGCGACACAAAAAGTATCGCATCCGCTAATGACTAAAAAACAAAACGTAAAATCTGTTTTGTTGGTCGTGTTAACTTCGGATCGCGGATTGTGTGGCGGATTCAATTCAAACATTAATAAGTTTGCAGACCGGTATATTGTTGAAAATAAAAATACATTTGAAAAAATTGATTTTGTTTTTATTGGTAAGCGTGGTGCAGATTATTTTTTACGAAAAAACATCAAGGGCATTGAATCTTTTACGAAGCTCGAGAAAGAAATTTCTTACGGCTTGGCAAAATCAATCGCTGAAAAATTAATTTCTTATTTTACTGCCGGAACATTTGATGAAATTCGCATGGTTTATAACGAATTTAAATCTGCGATTTCACAAAAAGTTGTATGTGAAACTTTGTTGCCTGTTGAAATTGAAGGGTCTTCGTTTGGCAGTGGTGCTAATGGCGAAAATGCGGAACATAAATTTGCAGCGGATATGATTTTTGATCCAGCGCCCGAAGTGATTATTGAAGATTTGTTAAAGAAAAATTTTAATTTACAAGTTTATCGCGCAATGTGTGAATCAGTTGCGTCTGAACATGGTGCTCGTATGACGGCTATGGAAAATTCATCGAACAATGCGCGCGACATGATTAATAAATTAACTTTAAATTACAACAAAGCTCGACAAGAAAAAATTACGACAGAATTAACTGAAATTGTTTCTGGCGCAGAATCATTGAAGTAAAAATTTTAAATTTGAATTAAAAACTGAAGAGGTAAAAAATGGCTAACGGAAAAGTAAAACAAATATTAGGACCAGTTGTTGACGTTGAATTTGACGCAAACTCGATGCCTGCAATTTATACGGCGTTGCGTGTAACAAATAAATCTATTTCTGAAACAGAATACAACTTGGTTCTTGAAGTGGCTCAGCATTTGGGTGACGGAATTGTTCGTACAATTTCTATGGATTCAACAGAGGGTTTGGTTCGTGGCGCTTCAGTGAAAGACACTGGCAACATGATCACAGCACCCGTAGGCCGCGGCGCTTTGGGTCGTATTGTTAACGTGATCGGTGAACCGATTGATGAAATGGGGCCTGTTGATTCAAAAGAACAATGGCCAATTCACAGAGCGGCTCCGAAATTTGAAGACCAAGCCACATCAGCAGAAATGTTGATGACTGGAATTAAAGTTGTCGATCTTTTAGCTCCGTACGTAAAAGGTGGAAAAATTGGTTTGTTCGGCGGTGCCGGTGTTGGCAAGACAGTTTTAATTCAAGAATTAATTCGTAACATCGCAACTGAGCATGGTGGTTTCTCTGTGTTCGCGGGCGTTGGAGAAAGAACTCGTGAAGGTAATGACTTATGGCACGAGATGAAAGATTCGGGCGTTATCGCAAAGACAGCGCTTGTGTTCGGTCAAATGAACGAGCCACCTGGAGCACGTGCGCGTGTTGCCTTAACAGGTTTAACAATGGCTGAATATTTCCGCGACGTTGAAAAACAAGACGTTCTTTTCTTCGTTGATAACATTTTCCGATTTACTCAAGCTGGTGCGGAAGTTTCTGCGTTACTTGGTCGCATTCCTTCTGCCGTGGGTTACCAACCGACGTTAGCAACTGAAATGGGTGTGATGCAGGAACGTATTACATCAACTAAATCTGGTTCTATTACTTCTGTTCAGGCCGTTTACGTACCTGCGGATGACTATACGGATCCAGCTCCTGCGACAACATTTACTCATTTAGATGCAACAACAAATTTGGATCGTGATATTGCGGCTTTGGGAATTTTCCCAGCGGTTCATCCACTGACTTCAACGTCACGTATTTTGGATCCACAAGTTGTTGGTGATTTACATTACAAAACGGCTCGTGATGTTCAAATTTTATTACAACGTTATAAAGAGCTTCAAGATATCATCGCGATTTTAGGTATGGATGAATTATCTGAAGACGATAAATTAGTTGTTACTCGTTCAAGAAAAATTCAGCGTTTCTTGTCTCAGCCGTTTTTCGTTGCTGAGCAGTTCACGGGTTTGACTGGTAAATATGTTGATATCAAAGACACCATCAAAGGTTTCCGCGAAATCTTAGACGGAAAACACGATTCATTGCCAGAGCAAGCATTTTACTTGGTTGGAACAATCGAAGACGCTGTTGATAAAGCTAAAAAATTACAGGCGACGTAGGGTTATTTAAATATGAAACTAAATCTATTAACGCCAGAAAGAAAAGCGGTTTTTGATACAGAAATTACATCTGTTACGATTCCGACATATTCTGGCGAGATGACAATTCTTGAGGGCCATTCGCCGTTGATTACGACATTGGGCACGGGTTTGATTAAATATAAAATCGCTGGCGAAGACGGAATGAAGCAAGCATTGATCAGTTGGGGCTACTGCGAAGTTGTTCCGGGCGCAGTCAATGTGCTTGCTGAGTTTATGCAAACTAAAGACGAAGTTGTTGTTGGTGCCGCAGAAAAACAAATTTCTGAAGCTGAACAAAAATTAGCAAAACAAAATCTGACTGATGATGAATTTGAAAACACAATCAATGATATTCAAAAAGCGCGTGTTGGATTACAGCTATTGAATTAATTCAGCCCGTTCGTTTTAAATAAAAATATCAAGACCAAGGCCTTAAGACCTTGGTCTTTTTTTTATGAAAACTTTCAATTTAAAAAAACAGTTCATACAATAGAAGAATGAAGAAAAACATTTTTCTAAGAGCTTTATTTGGGTTCGTTTTTTTATTGTCTACAATCGGTTTTGCACAAGATTATTCCGACCCAGTTTCTGAAGGTGAAATTGTTATCGAAAAAACAACTGACCTTACCCAAAACTATCGCGACCGCAGAAATCGTTATGGAATTTTATTCGCTGTAAATTATGAAAAATTCACGCCAAATGATTATGTGTCTTTGATCCAAAATAAAACTTTTGACGAAATGTCGGGTGGCGATTCAATTCCGGTTGTGGGCGCTGAATTTGGTGTAAAAATGAATATGTCGCTGGGATCGTTGTCTGGAATTATTGGGTATGCGGGCGGCACATACACGAATGAAAAAAATAAAATTGAAAAAATTTCTGTGAAAATTAAAAAAATATCATTAAATTTCGCTATGGATAATTTAATGAGCGAGCCGTGGGTTGTTCCCTATGGTCAAGTTGGCGCAAATGAAATTGACTGGAGCGAGCAGAGTGCAGACAGCGGCGGCGCCTCAAAAGAAGAAACTTTTACGACGAGTTGGAATTTAACGTATAAAGTCGGTTTAATGATTCAGTTGGATTGGCTAGAAGGTTCGATCGACAACAATACTCATACGAACGGATTAAAATCATCGGGCCTGCAGAATACATTTTTAGATATTTTTTATTCTTCGTATGCAGAACCATCAGAGACAGCAACTGTGGCCGGCGCAACAGGTGAGGCCAGTTTAAAAAGTGAAAATTTTGGCTTGGGTTTAAAGCTGGAATTTTAATATGAGAAAGGTTTTTAAAATAATTTTCATTACATTACTATTTCAAGCTCAGTTCTTGAGAGCAGAAAATGTTATTTGCAGTCAGAAAAATTTTATTGTTGTACCAGAATTCACATTAAGAACATTAAGAGCCTTGAATGTGGCTTTTATGGCGTATGAATCGGTGCCCAGTAATAACAAACATCCACAAATTACAAAAGCCAAATCATCGACAGCAGTGAACTTATTGTCTGGAACATCTGTGAACGTTGGTGACAAAATTGAAACGGGCCCCGGTCAGAAAGTAATGCTTAGGTTTTTCTTGCCGATCGAACAAATTATTACGATCGATGAAAATACAATTGTCGAAGTTAACGCGTTGCCGACCCAAGACTGCACCAGCATTATAAATGTGACAAAAGGCAAGGTCACCACAGAGGGCGAACACAAAAATATTCAAGCGACTGAAAAATGTTTTGCAAAACCAGAGATTCAAACTCCGGCGGCAGAAATAAAGCCCAATGGAACAAAATATTCAGCCGATCTAAACAGTGCAATCGCTGAAGCCAGCGGCGACACAATTCAGGAAGAAAATTATGCCGTTGAAAAAGGATCGATTCAAATTAAATTAAAAAAAGCACGTCCAAATAAAAAATCTGAGCGAATTGCAAAAAATGGAACATTTAATTTAAAAGCGGGCCAAAAAGCCAAAGTTAAGATTAACGAAAAAACTCAAGTTGCAGATATCGAAGTGATTGAGCCGTGAATATTTTTTATAAATAATTTTATTAAACCAAACTTAACAAATAATTCAGTTCTTCATAAACATTCGACCATGTGATCGCGTTCATTCGAACATTCAACCGCTGGTCGGGTGTTAAAGAATATTTTTTATTTTCACGCATTGATAATTGAATCGCTTTTTCGGGGCTTAATTTTGTGCGATCTGTGAAAATTAACGAAATATTTTTTAATCCAGCACTGACGTCGCGCACGCCCAAGTTTTTACACTGTCTGCGAATCAACATCAGGCCCATTAAATTCACAACAGGTTCTGGCAATTCACCGAATTGGTCTTTTAACTCTGCTTCGATCACATCCAGATCATCTTGTGATTTAATATCAGCCAAGGCTTTGTAATAACTGAGTCTCATTCGGATATCAGGAATATATTTATCTGGAATCAGTGCCGGAATTTTTAAATTAATTTCTGGATCCAATTCAAAATCAGGTAAAATTTCACCCTTGGCTTCAGCCAAAGTTTCATTTAATAAATCCATATACATTTCATAACCAACGCTGTTCACGTGGCCCGACTGATCGTCGCCTAAAATATTTCCGGCGCCGCGAAGTTCAAGATCATACTGCGCGATTTTGATTCCAGAACCTAGGGCTGAATTATCTTGGATAATTTTAAGTCGTTCTTGTGCTATTTTTTCAATTTTTCGATCTTTGGGCATTAATAAATAACAATACGCGCGCGCTTTACTGCGGCCCACGCGCCCGCGCAATTGATACAGTTGCGACAAACCAAACATGTGCGCTTGATCAATAAACATTGTGTTAGCGCGTGGAACATCCATTCCCGATTCAACAATGGCTGTGCAAATTAAAATATCAATTTCATGAGCGAAAAAAGCCAACATTGCAGTTTCAAGCTCGTCTTCGGCCATTTGACCGTGGGCCACTTTGATTCGGGCATCGGGCATGATTTGCCTGATTTCGTCGGCGATGCCGTAAATACTTTGTACGCGGTTATGAATAAAATAAATTTGTCCACCGCGTGCAATTTCTGATGTCATCGCTTTTCGAATCATTTCTGGATCAAATTTTGAAACAAAAGTTCGCGTTGGCAATCTGTCAACAGGAGCCGTATTGATAATTGATAAATCACGCACACCTGTGAAGCTCATGTTGAGTGTTCTGGGAATCGGCGTGGCAGACAAAGTTAACGTATCAACGGCGATTTTAAATTTTTTAATTTTTTCTTTGTGCGTGACGCCGAATTTTTGTTCTTCATCAACAATTAATAAACCCAAATCTTTAAACACAACATCTTTACTGAGTAACCTGTGCGTGCCGATCAGAATGTCGACTTTGCCGTCTTTGAGTAAAGCTAAGGTTTTTTTCTGATCAGCGGTTGAAACGAATCTGTTTAAGGATCTAATTTCAATTTTTGAATCGTCAGTTTGAAAACTGGCAAATCGTTTTTTAAAAGTTTCTAAATGTTGAAACGTCAGAACAGTTGTTGGCGCAAGTACTGCGACTTGTTTTTTATTTTGCACGGCTTGAAAAGCAGCGCGCATTGAAACTTCGGTTTTACCAAAACCCACATCACCGCACACAAGGCGATCCATTGGTTTGTCAGAAGCGAAATCTTTTTGAATTTCATTGATCGCACGCAGTTGATCATTCGTTTCGGCGAAGGGAAAATCACGTTCGAATTTTCCATAACTGATTTCATCAAAAACAAAGGCATCGCGTTTAATTTCGGCGCGGGCTGCATACAGTTTTAATAATTCTGCAGCAATGTCACGAAGGTGACCTTTGACTTTGATTTTTGTTTTTTCCCAGCCTGTGCCGCCCAATTTATCAAGAATTGTCGTTTGCGATGCGCCCGAAAATTTTTGTAATTGGCCCACGCGATAAACGGGCAAATACAATTTATCTGTGTCTTTGTAGGCGACCTGAATAAATTCAGATTCAATGCCGCCAACGTTCATAATTTTTAAGCCCTCATAAACGCCGATGCCGTGTTTGACATGGACGACTAAATCTTGCAATTTTAAATCGCCAAAACTAAGACGTTTTGCATTTTTTGAAAATTCGTCGTAACTGGATTCTGTTTTTGCGCGTTGTTTGCGTCCAAAAAAATCATCATCGCGAAGAAAAATTATTTTTTCTTCGGATAATAATAAAGTTTCTTCGATTCGGCGCGGAATGATTGTGATCGACTGATTTTTTGATCCACAGTTTGCCAACCATAAAGCCCATAAATAATCTTTATCATTAGCCAAATCATATTTGACCTCTAGACGGTCTAAAATATTTTTCAAGCGATCAATCTGAGTTTGATTTTTAATCGAAACAAAAATTTTATATCCGTCATTTAACCATGATTTAATTTTAGGCTCGGCGGATTCAATCCATTCGTTCGACGCGGGAGTTTTGTGAATCGCCATTTGGCTGAATTCAGTCAGTGCTTGAGACCGATACTCAATACGAACTTCATTTTCAGATTCGTCATTTAAAAAAGATAAATTTGAATATTGAATATGAACAGATTCGTCG
This sequence comes from Pseudobdellovibrionaceae bacterium, assembly GCA_947370945.1. Lineage (GTDB taxonomy): Bacteria > Bdellovibrionota > Bdellovibrionia > Bdellovibrionales > Bdellovibrionaceae > Pseudobdellovibrio. The sequence continues at coordinate 7,979 of CANBND010000009.1, forward strand.
GGCCATTTGAACTTTTCATAATTTTCAAAAAAACTTTCAACTGAAGGTTTAAACAAGCTGGATTCGCACGATTTAAATTCGCGAATGTTTTCTTGGTAAAATTCATCAGCAGCGCGTGAAATTTCAGAAGGGTCAAGTTGGTAAATATTTAATCCCGTTGAAAAATGATCCAATGGGTTTTGCAGTTTTTCATAACATAGCGGCAGCAAAAACTCTGCTCCTGGAAAATAATTTTTTAATGTCAGTGAACGTAAACATTCGTCACGCTCGGCATGATCGATTTTTCGATCTTTCATTTGTGTGCGAAATTTTTCAACGACAGATTCTAAGTTTTCGTCGGTTAAATCGTATTCATAAACTGGAGCCAAATTTAAACACAACGATAAATTTGCAGACGATGTCGCATCAAGGGGCAAGCTGAGTTGTGTAAGGGTTGAAAAATATTTTAAGGATTCAATTGTGTCGCCAAACAATTCAAGTCTGATCGGCATGTTTTCAGCGACAGAAAAAATATCTACAATGCCGCCGCGAATACTGAATTGGCCGCGATCTTCGACAACGGGCGCTGATTGATATCCAAGGCCAACAAAATAGCTGGCTAAATTTGTGGGTAAATCATCGTTGATTCGAAATTGTTTGCACCGTTGATGAAAATTAAAAAATGGCACAGACTTTTGCAAAAGCGCTTGTATCGGAGCAATAAAAATATGCTTTTTTTGTGGCCGCGCGGCCCAGTATAAAAATTGATTGCGCTCCCATGAACTGCTGGGCGCTGGATATAATCCTGAATACGGTGAAACATCGAAGGGACGCAAAACAAAACATTGAAGATCTGCATTAAAAAACTGCAAATGATTTTTAAAACTGTCAGCTTGTTCTAAACTTGAAACAATAACAACATTCGGCAAAGCATTAAAATAACTGGGATTATTTTGTGACAACAACATTGATATTGCCAGTGTTGATTGACAACCAGTGATGTTGATTAAATTTTTATTATTCAGGCTGGTTTTTGATAATGCTTGATCTAAAAAATCACTGATTCGCAGCTGGGCAGGCATAATGCTGCCTGAAATATTGCCCACATTTTTAGAGTTTGTGATTTGATTTTTCAAGATGGGTTATGTTGCCAAAATTTAATAACTCAGTCAAAGTAAGTCATACATATTTCATGGGAGAAATTATGCCTTTGGGTGGAATCATTTTCATCACAGTCTTTATTGCCGTGTTCGGAGTCATCTTGATTTATTTGGCGCGTGCCATCGGCGGCGTCGCAAAACGAACAAGCAAAGCTAAAATGGAAATTTATGAATGCGGGATCGAAGAAATCGAAAAAAAAGATACAAAAGTTTCCGTCAAATTTTATCTGACGGCGATTTTATTTATTCTTTTTGATATCGAAATTATTTTTATGTATCCGTGGGCTGTTAATTTTCGCGATTTTATTGCTTCGGGCTCGGGCGCATTCGTATTTATTTCTATGATGATTTTCTTGGCCATATTTATTTATGGTTTGTGGTGGGAAATTAAATCAAAAGCTTTGGAGTGGGACTAATTATGACATCGATGGGTACATCAAGTTTTGAGATCACTGTAAATATAATTAAAACTCTTGCGGTTTTTTTAATGATGGTTCAAGCGGTTCCAATTTTAGTTTGGCTTGAGCGTCGTGGATCTGCATTTATTCAAAATCGTTTTGGTCCAAATCGCGTGGGGCCATTGGGCTTGGTTCAGCTGTTGGCGGATGCGGTCAAGTTTTTACACAAAGAAGATTTTGTTCCAGATAAAGCGAATCGATTTTTATTTTACGCGGCTCCGGTATTTGCTTTGATTCCCGCATCGATTGCGTACATGGCGATTCCGATGTCGACGCCATTAATTTTAGGCGAATCAAGGTTTTTAATTCAAGGCTTTGAAATCAACGTCGGCATTGTTTTTATTTTAGGAATTTCATCACTTGCGGCCTATACGATTTTGATGGCGGGTTGGGGATCGGGAAGTAAATTTTCATTGATGGGCGCGATGCGCGCGTCGGCGCAAATTATTTCTTATGAATTAGCGCTGGGTCTGTCGATTGTTGGCGTGATCATGACTTACGGCACATTTAATTTGACCGACATGATAACGGCACAAATGGGTGCATTGAATTTTTCTGGATTCGGATATACCACAACAATTTCATGGCTACCAAATTGGGGAATTTTTTATCAACCAGTTGCGGCAGTTATATTTTTCGCAGCTGCGTTTGCAGAATCGAATCGCTTACCATTTGACTTGGCCGAAGGTGAAGCTGAATTGGTTGCGGGGTTTCACACTGAATACGGCGGCTTTAAAATGTTGATGTTCTTCATTGGTGAATACGGTCACATGATGATCGCGGCCGGCTTGATGACAACATTTTTCTTTGGTGGATATTTAATTCCATATATTACTCCGGATGATGTTTATCAGTTTGGTTTAAATAATTTTGGATCAGAAACTGCGGCACACATTTTTAATTCAGCGGTGCATTTTTTAATGTACAACGTAAAATTCGCTTTGTTTTTGTGGATTTTTATTCATGTTCGTTGGACTTTGCCACGATTTAGATACGATCAGTTGATGGATTTAGGTTGGAAAACAATGCTTCCGTGGGCTTTGGGAAATACAATTGTGACGTCGATTGTGATTTTCAGCGCGGCGTATTTTAGTATTTCATTTCCGCCCGCTGTTGAAGATGTATTAAAACAGATTTTTAAATATTTTACGAGAACATAAATAAGGAGACGCAATGTCAGTTGATGCAATTCTTTTTTGGATACTAACTTTGGTTGTTTTGGTTTCTGCGATGTCAGTGATTTTAATGACGAACCCCATTTATTCAGCTCTGTGTTTAGCGATGACGATGGTGGGTGTGGCTGCGATTTTTGTTACGCTGAACGCATATTTCTTAGCGGGCGTGCAATTGATTGTCTACGCCGGCGCAGTGATGGTTTTATTTGTGATGGTTTTAATGTTGTTCGATTTAAAACATGAACTGCAATCGTTCAGCCGCGGTAAATTCACGGGCGCACTAAAAATCGGATCTGTTGGAATTTTAGCGGGTCTTATTGTTGGCGCAGTAACGATTGGTAAAAGTTTAACCGAAGTTAAGGCAGTTGCAGAAAATGCAGTCGTCGTCGATACAACAAAAATTTTATCACAAAATTTATTTTTAAAAAATATTTTCGGATTTGAAGCGCTGGGTGTTTTATTGCTGGTGATCGCAGTTGGAACAGTTGCTTTATCGCGAAGCAAAGGCGGAACACATGCTAGAGACTAGTTTTTTAAACAACATTGGCCTTGAGCATTACTTGGTTTTATCTGCTGTTTTATTTTCTTTAGGAATGGCTGGAGTTTTATTGCGACGAAATTTAATCGTTTTAATGATGTCGATCGAGCTTATGTTAAATGCGATCAACATCAGTTTTGTAGCGTTTTCAAAATTTAATAATAATCCCGAAGGCCAAGTGATGGTGTTTTTCGTTATGACAATCGCTGCGGCCGAAGCGGCGGTGGGCTTGGCGTTGGCAGTTTCGATTTTTAAAAGATTTAAAGAAGTTAACATCAGATTTTTTGAGCACTTAAAAGGTTAGGAATTAAAAATGAATCATCAAATTTTAATCGCCATTTTATTATTAAGTCCGGTTGTTGGTTTTTTACTGAACGGAGTAAGGTTTAAGTCTGCAAATTACGTATTAGCTGGCAGCATCGCAACAGGCGCTGTATTCGTCTCGTTTATTTGTTCGGTTTTATTATTTTTAGATTTGGTTTCGATGCCTGCAGAAAATCGCAGAATTGCTGTTGAATTTTTCACGTGGATTGCTGTCGATAATTTAAAGATCAACGCAGGCTTTGTTGTCGATCAAATCAGTTCCATCATGATTTTGATTATTACAGGTGTTGGTACATTGATTCATTTATTTTCAATCGGATACATGCACCACGACAAGGGTGTTACAAAATATTTTGCGTATTTAAATTTATTTATTTTCAACATGTTGATTTTGGTTTTGGGTGATTCGCTGTTAACAATGTTTGTTGGCTGGGAAGGCGTTGGTCTTTGCAGTTATTTATTGATTGGTTTTTGGTTCAGCGACTCTGCAAAAGCTGCGGCGGGCATGAAAGCATTTATCACAAATAGAATTGGTGATGCTGCATTTATTATTGGAATGTTTATTTTGTTTATGACTTTCGGAACATTAAATATGCATGAGCTGAATGCGCTGGCTCCGACAACTATTGAAGCCAGTTGGTTGGGTGCCGTGACGCTGGCAACATTAATGTTATTCATTGGTGCGACGGGAAAATCTGCACAAATTCCATTGTATGTTTGGTTGCCAGACGCGATGGCGGGCCCGACTCCGGTGTCTGCATTAATTCATGCGGCGACGATGGTGACGGCTGGCGTTTACATGATTATCAGGTTAAATCCTTTATTTATTGCGGCTCCAAACACAATGTTTGTGATTGCAACAATCGGTGCGGCAACTGCAGTGATGGCTGCGATTATCGGGCTTACACAATATGATATTAAAAAAGTTTTAGCTTATTCAACGGTTTCACAATTGGGCTATATGTTTTTGGCTGTGGGTGTTGGCGCGTTTGGTGCGGGCATGATGCACTTAATGACCCACGCATTTTTCAAAGCATTGATGTTTTTAGGTTCAGGCTCTGTAATTCATGGAATGCACGAAGAACAAGACATCAGAAAAATGGGCGGTCTGAAAAAATACATGCCCATCACGCATTTTACTTTTTTAATGGGCTGGCTTGCGATTATTGGGTTTCCGTTATTTTCGGGATTCTTTTCAAAAGATGAAATTTTATGGAATGCATTTTCATCCCCACGCGGAGGAGAATTGTTTTGGATCGCAGGAGTTATCGGCGCAATTTTAACTGCGTTTTATATGACTCGTTTAATGGCCCTGACGTTCTGGGGAAAATCTCGTCTGGACAGCAAGGTTCATCCACATGAAAGTTCATTAATAATGACAATTCCATTAATGATTCTGGCGATTTTATCAGTCGTTGGCGGTTTTGTTGGGGTTCCACATGTGATCGGGCAATATTTAGGTCATATTCCAAATTTTTGGGAACAATGGCTTGAGCCCGTCATTCGTGCGATTCCAGCGAACGAGTTTGTAGCGACTCATGCTGCTGATCACGAAGGTCTTGAGTGGTCTTTAATGGGAACATCGGTTGCTCTAGTGATGATCTCTGCATTAACAGCGTTTTATTTTTACATCATTAAACCGGGCACATCTGAAAAAGTCAGAAAAATATTTGGGCCAGTTTATAATTTCGTAAATCACAAATATTTTGTTGATGAATTTTATTTTGCAGCGGTGATTAATCCCATCGTAAAACAAAGTCAGAATTTATGGTTTTATGTCGACGTTCATTTTATTGATAAAATGACTTACTGGACAGCGGATATCGTCAAGGGTGGCGGTCGCGTTGCAAAATCTTTTCAAACAGGAAACATGCAACAATATGCAATGTATATCGGTGTCGGTATCGTTGTTGTATTGTCGTTTGTTTTAATGAGGTAGTTATGATTTTAAGTACACTGATATTTTTACCAATTGTTTTTGCGCTGATTTTAACGGCGTGGCCCCAGAAATCAACGATCAGACAATTGGCATTGGGATTCTCGCTTTTACAATTTGCGGTTTCAATTTTAATGTTGAAAGATTTTGATTCTGGCTTTGCAGGATTGCAATTTGTAGAAAAATTTTCTTGGATCGAACGTTTCGGAATTTCTTATTTTGTGGGTATCGACGGAATTTCCGTGATGCTTGTGATGTTGACGACATTTTTAATGCCGATCATGATTTTGGCCTCATGGAAATCAATTGATGAAAAAATTAAAGGCTTTCACATTGCCTTGTTTGTTTTGCAATCAGCAATGTTGGGTTCGTTCTTGGCTGTTGATGCGATTTTATTTTATGTGTTCTGGGAAATGTCACTTGTGCCGATGTATTTTATTGTTGGTGTTTGGGGCGGAGCCAGAAAAATTTATGCGACAGTTAAATTTTTTATTTACACAATGGCCGGCTCTGTTTTGATGTTGCTTGCGATCATTTTCATGATGCGATTAACACCAGAAGTCACTGGCGGAAACATCAGCGCAAGCTTGTTGGATTTTTACAAATTAAAAATTCCGTTTGTTGCTGGTGAATTTTTCACTGCGCAAACATTATTGTTTTTTGCATTTGCTTTAGCGTTTGCGATTAAGGTTCCATTATTTCCGTTGCACACGTGGCTTCCGGATGCGCACGTTGAGGCGCCGACGCCAGGTTCGGTTGTGTTAGCTGGCGTGATGTTAAAGATGGGAACATACTGTTATTTACGCTGGGTGCTGCCATTGTTTCCAGAGGCCAGCGCGCATTACGCGTGGTTATTTATTGCGTTGGGCGTGATCGGAATTATTTACGGCGCCTTAGTGGCAATGATTCAGCCAGATGTGAAAAAGCTGGTGGCATATTCATCAGTTTCACATATGGGCTATATTATCATCGGAATTTTTGTGATGAATTCATTTGGCGTGAGTGGTGCTTTATATCAAATGTTAAATCATGGTATTTCAACAGGCGCATTGTTCTTGTTGATCGGAATGATTTACGAGCGCACACACAGTCGTGAAATTTCAAAATACGGAGGCCTTGCGAAAGCGATGCCTTGGTACACGATTGCTTTTGTGATCGTAACGATGTCGTCGATTGCTGTGCCGATGACGAATGGTTTCATCGGTGAATTTTTAATTTTATTAGGTTCATATAAATATAATCCATGGATTGCCTGTGTTTCTGTATCTGGCGTTGTGTTGGGTGCGGCGTATATGTTGTGGATGGTTAAAAAAGTTTTCTTTGGCCCAGCCGGAGAAATTGTCAGCCACGCAGCAGTGGATAAAGAACACGCATTGCATGATTTGAGTGCGCGTGAAATTGCAGTTTTAGTCCCAATGCTTGTGTTAATTTTTTGGATGGGATTATTTCCGAATCATTTCATGGATTATTCAAAGAAAAGTATCGATCATTTAATTGCGAACCAACAAAATTATTCTTTAGAATTACGAGCAGAAGTAAAGATGGGGGATAAGTAGCATGAACAATTCAATCGGACTTTCTGATATTTTATTAATTTCTCCGTTGATCGTTTTATTTTTATTCAGCCTTATTCCATTAACTGGAAAAGTTTTAAATAATAATAAAGAACAAAATCCGGCGTCTTCATTAATTGTTGCGCTGATTGGTTTGTGTGTTGCTGGCGGATTATTGGTTGTCTTTGGTGGATCTGATCAAACAGCATTTAACGGACAACTTTTGTTTGATGGATTAACTCAGTGGGCAGGCCTAATTGCATTATTAGCTGCTGCGGGCGGATTAATTATGATGTATGAAAACACATCGACTCAAGGCAAGCAATTTTCGGAACTGATTTTTTTGACAATGAATTCAATTTTGGGAATGTTGATTTTGGTTTCGGCCGTGAATTTAATAACTCTGTTCATTGGTTTAGAATTAATGTCGTTGTCGTTGTATTTAATGATTGCGATGTCGAATGAACAAAAAATTTCAAAAGAAGCAGCGATTAAATATTTTGTTTTAGGCTCATTTGCTTCGGCGATTTTTTTGTACGGCGTATCGTTCGTATTTGGTTCTGCGAATACGGTGAATATTGTTGATCTGATGGCGAATGCCGCAACATTGGTAAAAACAAATAAAATATTTTTATTTGGAATGTCTTTTATTACGATTGGTTTTTGCTTTAAGGTTTCAATTGCGCCTTTTCATGCATGGACTCCGGATGTTTATCAAGGTGCTCCGACGCCGATCACTTCATATATGGCGACCGCTGTAAAAACAGTTTCGTTTGCGGCCTTTTTACGAGTCATGGCGACACAAACATTAAATGGCTCACAAAATTTGTTTGATGTTTTGCAATGGTTGGCCGTGATCACTATGACTGTCGGAAACGTAGCTGCGATCATGCAAACAAATTTCAAACGCACGTTGGCCTATTCATCAATTTCACATTCGGGATATTTATTGGTGGGTTTAATTACTGCGGGCATCAGTCAAAATTCATCATACAGCGCAGCTAGTGTTTTATTTTATCTATTAACGTATTCTGTGATGACGATGGGCGCGTTTGCGGTCTTAAGCATGATGGAAAAATCAGAGAATCATTTTTTAACGAACGAAGATTTTTCTGGATTTGCAAAAAATCAACCGCTGTTGGCGTTTTGCTTAACAGTATTTTTATTATCATTAGCGGGTCTTCCGCCGTTATTAGGATTTTTCGGAAAACTGTATTTATTTAGTGCCGCAGTGAACGAAGGTTTAATGTGGTTGGCGCTTTGGGGCGTGATCAACTCAGTCATCAGCGTATTTTATTATTTGCGACCGATCGTGATGATGTACATGAAAGACGGCAATGCCGACATCGCTGAACATCCACAACAAGCAACAACAGTTTTAGTAGTTGTTGCCGCAATTTTTATTTTAATTGCCGGATTATTTTCGGGACCGCTGTTTACGTTGTTTGAAAAGAGCTTGGGGTAAAACCTAAAGCTCTTCCTGATCCCGATATTTCCAGATCAACATGCATAAACCAAAAACCGTAAAGGCGATGGAAGCGGCTAAGCCATAACCATAGCCTTCATCGGGATACAGTGAATAATTAATTCCAAAATATAAAACCAAAGTTTTGCCAACCAGTGTAGGCATTAAAAAAGATTTAATGAAATCTTTCAAAGTTTTTTTAGCTTTTAAATCGACCACAGAATCCGCCATTACAAGTGCTCCCGCAGCGCGCTGATGCCGGATTTAAAACCGATCCAGACAATTTTTTCTAATATTTTTGGATTCAAAGAAAAATGATCTGCAAAAAACATTTCATGATTTTGCGGTCGCGGAGCAATGTAAATATAATCCACGTTTGGGTTGTGATCGGTTTTTTCTTTCACAGCATTTAAAATTTTATTCTTCAAATCTGCAGACAAATTTTCTTCTTCGGTGATTTTTTTTAATGCTTGATACACATTTGATTTTTGTTTTTGAAATTGAATGTGGCGCGCGACTTTTTGTTCCAGCACTTGATACAAGGCTTGGTTGATAATGGCGGGCATTCCGAATTTATGTAAAGACCCTATTTCTGGAGAAAAATGATAGGGTTGCATTGAATATGATGCGATAATTAAATCTGCTCCGTGGTCGGCTGCCACATGAGTGCTTAAAGTGTCGCGGATTTCTCCGTCGTAATGGTATAATTCTTTACCGTCCGGTTTTTTAATCGGGTACGGAGCAAACAGCGGCGGCAATGAAACCGATGCGGCTACGGCTTCGGAAATTTTTGTATAACCAATATATTTAGTGGTCTGGGTTTTCGAACTTTCAAGGTACGGCCCAAAAATTGTTTTTCGGGAATGATTTAACTGCGTTGAAATAATGTAAAGTTCCGCGCCCAATCTTTGAAATTCATTTTCGTCTAAAATGTATTTTCTTAAATATCTTTCGATACCGTTGGTGTTAAATAAGCCGTTTAATTTAAAGCCTTTTTTTAATAGGGCTTCTAATCCTCCGGCAAAAATTGATTTTTCTAAAACAGTTTCTGGGATAAAACTTAAAATCCGGCGGCCATTTAAATTAAAAACATGGCGATAACCGATGGGTTTTAATTTGTCTGATTCGGGCAATTGATAATAAGGATCTGTGCCGACGCCGACTTGAAATGCAGTGATCAAAGATTCAATGCTTCGCCCCGAAGCCAACACGGCGCTGACGAAAGCTCCGGCGCTGGACCCCACATAAAGTTCGATGAGGGGTGATTTTTTATCTGTGATTTTGCCAGTGGCATCTGATTTTCTTAGCTGGACGATCTCTTTACTGCCGCCTGAAAATTTAAAACCCTTTTCTTGAAGCGCTAAGCACACGCCAATATGATAAGCAGCTGCCTTGATGCCTCCGCCGCTGAGAACCAAGCCGATTTTCTTTTTTTTGTGGATATCCATGTTTATAAGTCCGTTATTTCATGAGTTTTCGATTGAATAGCCTTAATAAAACATGAGGTTTGTGGATAAGCAAGCCTTAGGTCCGGCGACTATTCAGGGCTTAAATCTGTGTTTGACAAGGCTTTCCGGCCTGCATAGGCTTGAGTAGTCGAGGGGATATTGAAATATGTGGTTGCCGTTAGCTGAGTACTCATTAAAAAACAAAGTGAGTATTTCAACATTAAGACGAAAAATAAAAGCAGCCGATATAGAATATCGCTTGGACGACGGAAAATATTTAATTTTAGATTCTGAAGTTGCAGCTACGACAGAAACCCATCGCCCCTCCCTAAGTCGCGTTATGGTTTCTACAGATGTTTCTGCAACTGTTTCAACAGTGGAAAAATCAAGTTTGGCAGCGGCCACTGAATCTGGTGAATCCGTCATAACAGCCGCGAATCGTTTGTTGGCCGATTTAAAAAAAGCCTACACCCAAGTTTTACAAGACAAAGAAGTTCAAATTTTAAATTTAAAAGAAGATATTTCAGATTTAAAAACTCTGATTAAAGTTTTAGAGTCTGAAAATGACCGCTTAAGAAATCAGTAGTTACGAAATCAACGACGTATTGAAATTTATTACTGATATTACTGGCCAGTGACTTGGTTCAATAAACTGTTCTGTGCGCCAACGGCGGCAGACTTTTCAGAACAAAATAAATTTTTCAACCAACTTAAAAGACTTGGCGATGATTGAACACATTTTTTAGCAACAGGTTCGGCGCGCTGGGCATCTTGTTCTTGAAATTTTTCTGCAAAGGCCGTTTGCGTACAAACTTTTGCAAGCTTAGACAATTTTTCATTCACTTCTTTTCGGATCGGTCGCATCGAACGACCTTGGCAAGACTGTATTTTTCGATCGCAAGTTTCATCGGCAATTGTTTTTGAAAATCTGCGAAATGTTCTGACCTGATCGCGTGCAGATTCAGCCAAGTGCGCAGAATCGCTTTCTGTAAATTTACTGGAAGTCATTTGCTCGCAATCTTCGATGATACCTTGGGCGGACCAAAATTTAATGCAGATGTCTGTTGTTGCATTGGCGCCGTCGCAATTTTGTCCATTTAATTGTCGTAAAATATCAGCCTTGTTTTTTTCAGAATCATTTTTGCAAGAATTTAAAAGTTTACGGCTTTCTTGGAAAGCAGAATTTGATTGTGTGCTGCTGACAACGTGACCGACGTAAACCTGCAAATCAGTGATTACAATTCGGCGCGCATTTGACAAAGTAAATTCAGTGTCAACCCACGACGTAAATAAATCATCTAAATCCGAACATGTTTTATCAATTTGATTTTTTGTCATCACACCCGTTTTTTGACTGACGGCCTTGATGGCCTCTTCGAGTTGTTTGATTTCAACACTGGCTGCAGCAGAGCAGCTTTCACAATCAAGGCCAGCTTCGGTTTTTCGTTTTTGTGCTTCAGTTAATCGATTTTGAAGTCCAGCTAAAACACCTTCGAATGTTGTGCCGCCCGCAAAATCCATTAACGCGTCTGACATTAAATTTAATTTAATCGTCATATCCGTAAAAGGTTTTTGTCCGTCTTTGAAAATTTTCATACTGGATTCAAACATTTTTAATCGACGGTCACGTTCTTCAGGTTTAAATTCGCCCGTTGCTTCATAAAATAAAGTTCGAAATCCATCCATCGCGACGTTTGATAAAAAATGTGTAGCCATTGATGCTAATGATGACGTTACTCCAAAAACTGTTCCAGCGATGGCAGCACCTTTTGCGATATTTTGTGCGCTGACTAAATTTTTTACTGAATCATTTATTGAATTCAAACTGTCTGCGATATTATTACCCGAACCTGCTAAATTATTAATTGGATTTGCTAGCGATCCTGTGGCCGATGCGTTTTGTGAAATTGCTCCAGCAACGCTTGTCAGCGAGCCAGAAACTTGGCCAACCGAACCTGTTAGGGCGGTTGTTGCGTTGCCCAGGGCGCCAGCCAGCGCCGTTGTGTTTAAATTTACAGTGACGTTTCCAAAGCTTTGCGCGTACGCAGACTGAATAAATAAATTAAAAAATGAAGTGCCCTTTGGCTTTTTATTTTCAGCAACACCAATTAACAATTCGACTTGAATCATGTGAGCTTCTAAATATGACGGTAGTAAATATCTGGTTTTAATTGATGCTGTTGAAAATTCATTATTTTTGGGATTAAAAGCAATTCGATACAAAGCGCCATCAGAAATTGAAACGCCTTCGTGAATTTCAAGACCGTCAATGTTTTCAGTGTGCCATTTATTTTCAGGGATTCGCGTTGATTTTTTAAACAATGTTAAAACATCGGATTTTTTTTCTTTTGAATTTTTTGTGATCGACACCGTCGAATTGATAACGTCTTTAAGGACTAAATTATTTTTTTGATACATTTTGAATTCAGACTTGTCGTATTTATTTGAATACCAATCAGTTTGAACCCAATAGTCTTTATAACTATAATCTGAATTATTTTTTTCAGCCGTAGACGTCGCCGTAGAAAATATGCAGACAGCGAACAAAGCCAGTAAAAATAAATTTAATGTCTTCACGCTGTCTCCAGTTCTAAAATAAATCGTCTATTAAGCTGCAACAGATTTTGTTGCAGCTTTCTTTTGTTGTTGTTTTTGATTTGATGTTTTCTTATTCGCGAAGCGATCTGTTTTATCAAAAGCCACTGCAAATACTTCATCTAAATTTTCAACCATGATAAAATTCATACGCTCTTTGAAAACAACAGGGATGTCTTCAAGATCTTTAGCGCAAGCTAACGGAATAATCACAGTTGTGATTCCCAGATTTAGTGCGGCCAAACATTTTTCACGAATTCCGCCCACTGGCAGAACGCGTCCTTGTAAAGTAACCTCGCCAGTCATTGCAATATCATTTCTGACAGGTGTGCCAGTTAATAAACTGACCAACGCCGTTGTCAAAGTGATACCTGCTGATGGGCCATCTTTCGGAATAGCGCCTGCTGGTAAGTGAACGTGAATATCAAATTTTTCAAACATTTCTTGATCAATACCAAGCTCTTCTTGATGAGCTTTTGCATATGACATGGCTGCGTGTGCAGATTCTTTCATAACGTCACCCAATTGGCCGGTGAGCATTAATGAACCTTTGCCCTTCATCTTAAGTGCTTCAATTAATAAAACTTCGCCGCCAGCTTGTGTCCATGCCAGACCTTGAACAACACCAACACAGGCTTCAAGTTGTTTGTCTTCGCGCATGAATCGAACGGGACCCAACAATTCAGGTACAGTTTTTTCTGTGATCTGAACAAAGTTAGCTTCTTGCAAAACTACTTTCTTTGCAACTTTTCTGCAAATTGAACCCACTTCGCGCTCAAGATTTCTTAAGCCTGCTTCACGAGTGTATCCGCCAATCAGAAACTTGATGCCTTCGTCAGTGAACGAAATATTTTCGTTCGTGATACCGTTGGCTTCAATTTGTCTGTCTATAAGATGTTTTTTAGTAATTAATAATTTATCATTTTCTGTGTAACCTGGGATATAAATCATTTCCATACGGTCACGTAATGGTGCAGGAATATTTTCAACAACGTTTGCAGTTGCGATAAATAAAACTTTTGATAAATCAAAATCCACATTTAAATAGTTATCACGAAAAGATGCATTTTGTTCTGGATCTAAAACCTCAAGCATCGCAGAACCGGGATCACCACGTTGATCAGAGGCCATTTTGTCAATTTCATCTAAGACAATGACTGGATTATTTGTTTTGCATTGGCGTAAAGCTTGAATAATTTTACCCGGCATTGCTCCAACGTATGTACGTCTGTGACCACGAATTTCAGCTTCGTCTTTTACACCGCCCAAAGCCACGCGAAAATATTCGCGACCCATGGCTTTAGCAATGGATTTACCCAATGAAGTTTTACCAACTCCCGGAGGACCGCTGAAACATAAAATAGGACCTTTGATCGTTGATTTTAATTTTCTAACAGCTAAAAATTCTAAAATGCGATCTTTGGCTTTGTGTAATTCGTAATGATCGTTATCTAAAATTTCTTTGGAACGTTTTAAATCATGCAGATCATCTGTTGATTTGTTCCATGGCAGATCTACCATTAAATCTAAGTATGTTCGGACCATTGTCGCTTCACTTGCATCTGGGTGCATGCGCTCAAGGCGTGACATTTGTTTCATCGCCTCAGTTAAAACGGCTTCTGGCATTCCTGAATTTGTGATTTTATTTTTTAATTCGTCCATTTCCTCGGATTTTGAATCGGCATTTTCGCCCAATTCAGATTTGATGGCTTTCATTTGTTCGCGCAAAAAACTTTCGCGTTGATTTTTTTGATCATCGCCTTTGCCAGTGCCACGAATTTTTGCCTGCGCTTGTAAAACTTCAAGTTCTGCAGATAAAATTTGATTCACTAATGACAAACGATCAATTGGATTTCTGGTTTCTAAAACTTTTTGTGCCTCGGCAACTTTGATTCCTAAATTGCTGGCGATCAAATCAGCCACGCGACCCGCATCTGTGACGTCATCAAGCACTAATAATATGTCTGGTGATAATGCTTTACCATAAGCGATCATTTTTTCGATCGATTCTTTCGCTGTTCTGATCAACGCTTCAACCTCTGAAGGCGTTTGCGTTGGAGCAACATCAGATAATTTTTCGACAGAAACTTCAAAGCAGCCATTTGTTTTAACAAACGAAGTGATTTCAGCTTTGGCTTCACCTTGAATTAAAATTTTAACTCGGCCATCAGAAAGTTTTCTCATGCGCATGATTTTTGCGACTGTGCCGATTTTATAAATGTTTTCTGCAGAAGGATTTTCTTCAGAGATGTCTTTTTGTGAAGCTAAAAAAATCAAACGATTTTTTGCTAATGCATCTTCAACAGATCTGATCGAAGCTTCGCGGCCTACGAAAAGTGGGATGATCATATATGGAAACACGACGATATCGCGAACGGGTAACATCGGAAGTGTTTGTGGAATTTCTACGGGTTGATTATCATTTGCCATTATGTGCTCCTGTTTCTTACAAAACTATTCGTAGCAATTTAGGAATCCTTAAACGATACAAGGTCCGGTTTTTTTAAATTTCTTGAAAAACAAGACTGACATCCGTGTCAGTAGAACATTATTGAAATAAATTTGAATTTTGAGAGTGAGAATCCTCAAGATCTTCCATGCAAGATATACACAATGCAGCCATTGGTCGAGCGATCAGGCGCTTGATACCTATACCTTCGCCGCAGCCTTCGCAGTCGCCATAGGTGCCCGCTGTGAATTTTGACAAAGTTTTTTCAATCACAAGCAACGATTTGCGTTCGCGTTCGTGCAGATGAATTGAAACGTTGTTTTGTAATTCTTGCTGCGTCTGATCAGCTTCGTCAGAAAATTTTCCGACTTGTGACTGATCTGATTTAAATTCTGAATTGCGATTTAATATTTCGCTTTTTTGCGTGAGCAGTGATTCGCGAATAATCTCGAAATTAAGATTTTCGTTTGCAGATTTAGTTTTAACAGTTGCTTTGTTGTCGGTTTTTTTCATTGATTTCCCCCCTGATAAAAAATGTTTTCACACCATTATCGAAATTTAGAAAGTTGTCCGAAACTTTCGGGAATAATTAACCGCAACCGAATCAGTGTCATCAAAAAACCTTTAAAATAATTTTTCATTTCGTGTTGAATCATTCAACAGGCTTACAGTTGAATGATTCAACACAAATTATTATGCATTTTTGTAAGCAGATTTTTTTGTTATTGCTTCGCGCAGTTCTGCGCCCTCGATGCTGTACCTAGTCCAAGGTATGGCCAACAATCTTTCAGTTTCGATGGGTTCGTCAGTTTCTTCGCAAAAGCCGTAAGTGCCTTGTTCCATGCGTGAAAGCGCGTATTCAATTTCAAGCAGCTGAGATTTCATACGCCCTTGTGTAACTAAAAAATTGTGTTCTTCTTGGTGTGCAACAGCCAGATCGCTTTCGTCGCCGCGCGACTTATCCACAAGGTTAAAGTCATTTTTAATATTATGAAGTTGATTCAGTAGGTCAGTTTTGAACACTAACAATTTTTGTTTGCACGTTTGTAATGTTTTTGTTGCTACCATTTGGCACCTCCTGTGCGCATGCTATTTTTTAAGGTCAGAAGCTATTAAACTTCTTGGTAGCTATGACATGAGGCTTGATGCGAAAGGTTAAATAGGTCGCACAATTATTTAAATAAAGTCTAATATTTTTTTATTGCACCCTGATCGACGGTTAAAATCGTTAAATCACGTTCAAGCTCTTTGTTTGTATTCATCCGTATTTCTCCATAGGCGCCGGCTTTGCGTCCCAATGAGCGTAAATTCGATGCCAAGCTTTCGCGTCCAGTCGCGCCGAAACCGAGCTGTTCGCGAATAATTTTTGCAGCCTCGTAAGTTTGTGCTTCAAGCAACTGCGGCTCTTCTTGGTTCAGAGCAAAATATTTTTTATAAAAATCAGAATTTGTATTTTCAGAATTTAAAGAATCTGTATCTACAAAAAATAAATGTTGGTTGTGCGGACCGACTCTGCGAACCAGATCTGGAGTGTTCCATAAATTTGTTCCCAGATAAGTTAAATTTTGCACGTCATTTGATTTTAAAAAAGCCATCGCTTGGCCCAAAGCACGACCACTATCTGGAATAAATATCGCATCGAAATCCACAACAGGATCAAGAATGCTTTCTTTGGCTTCGTTTTCACGTGAATTTTTTTTCACACCATCGGCAATTTTTTTCGCTTTTTTTTCTTTAAGCTCTTTTATTTTTTGTTTGTATTCATCGGGCCTGTCGTCGCCGTAATAAGTGCCCACCATTTTTTGCACGTAAACATTTAAATCAGAACTTTTTGGATCATACGCTTGCGCCGCCGTGACGACTCCACCACGGGCTAAAACTTGATCCCAAAATTTATTTGCGAATTCAACGCCATAAGCATCATTCGGGTATAAAATTGCAAATCGCTTCAACGACAATTTATCAAAAGAAAATTCAGCCAACTTATCAACCTGCATTTCAGCTGTGACTGCGTTTCTGAATGTATATTCCGAATTATCAGTCAGTCCTGATTTTTGTGAAAAAGTAAAAAATGGAACTTCAAAAAAATCTGCTTTTTCTGAAATTGCCGCAGCTTCTTTTGCGCCCAAACCACCAAAAATTGCGATGACGTTGTCGTCTTTTAAAAGTTTTTGCACACCTGCAGCAGCTAACACAGGATCGCTTTGCGAGTCATACAATGCAATTGATAGTGTTGGCCCAGAATCGTTCAATCCCAAGCCTAAACGCAAAGCGGCCAGTGCGCGTTGACCAACACTGGCATTTTTTCCCGACAGCGGTAATATAGCCCCAACTTTTTTAGCGTCCACAGAAAAATGTTCCGTTGATTTTAATTTTTTTAAAACTTCTTTTTTTGGTAATTTAAAAAAAGGCGCAGCTGTTGCCGATGTTGTTACAGATGTTGGATTTGTAAATGGAACAATAGGATCAGAATGAATGTTTTCTGTTTTAATTACATTTGGTGTCGATGTTGGCGCAGCGACCGTAGGTATAGAGGCTGGATTTGATTTTTTTTGCGTGGGCTGTTGTGATCTGCGTGTTTCAATCAGATCGCTTGTTGTTACACATGATGAAATAAAAAATATAATCGTTGATAGGTAAAAATATTTCATAGGACTCACTTTCTGTTTTTCAAAACAGAGTCTAATTTTTCTTTATAGGATTTAACCAGAGGAGTTTCTTCGTTATAACGATGAAGCTCCTCGATGATTTCTTTTTGTCGCGAATTAATTTTAGCCGGAGTATCCACAGTTAATCTTAAAATCATATCACCGTGACCAATGCCGCCCAATTTAGGAAAACCTTTGGCTTTAAGCCGTAAGGCTTGGCCCGAATGTGTTCCTGCGGGAATTTTAATTTGAGCCTTACCGGCCAAAGTTGGAATTTCTGCATCCATTCCTAAAATGGCATCAGTGTATGAAATCGGTAAATCTAAAAGGACGTCGTGTTCTTCGCGCTTAAATAATAAATGGTCTTGGATATTAACAATGACATACAAATCGCCAGCGGGCACTCCTGAGGGCTTATCACCTTCGTTGGATAATTTCAAACGTTGGCCTTCTTTGACTCCGGCGGGGACAGTAACAGATAATTTTGCGGCTTCTTCTTTGGATCCGTTTTGTCGCATAAAGCTGACAACTTTTTCTGCGCCCGAAAAAACTTCTTCGAATGAAATTGTTAAAGTGTATCGCAAATCTGATCCGCGACTGGCTTGTTGTTGCTGTGCGCGTCCGCGTGCGCCACCGAAAGGGTTTCCGCCAGCACCACCACCAAATAAATCACCAAAAATATCTGCGAACGGATCAGCGCCGCCAGCATTGCCGCGACCAGCACCACCAAAAGGATTTCCACCTTGAGAACCGCGGCCAAAACCGCCGCCACCGAAGGGGTTGTTTTCAGCGTGGCCGAATTGATCGTAATTTTTTTTCTTTTCAGCGTCCGACAAAACTTCGTAAGCCTCGGTGACTTCTTTGAATTTATCTTCGGCCTTTTTATTGCCCGGATTTTTATCGGGATGATATTGCATTGCTAATTTTCGATAAGCTTTTTTGATATCATCAGGCGTTGCAGATTTACCGACACCCAACTGTTGATAAAAATCTTTTTTACTCACGATTAATTTTCACCTTTAGGATTGGCTTTGGGTTCTGTTGCCACAACGACTTGGCCCATGCGAATAATTTTATCGTGTAATTTATAAGGCTTTTTAAAAACGCGCGACACATGTCCTGCTGGAACGTTGACCGTGGCCTCAGAGCTGATGGCTTCGTGATGAAGTGGATTAAAAGGCTGAGCATGGCTGGGAACTTCTTGGATTCCGTGTTTAGCCAAAGCTTCTTTTAATTCTTTGGCCGTCAGTTCGACGCCAGTTTTAAAACTTTGTAAAGTTTCTGGTGTGATTTTAATTTCTAAGGCACGTTCAAAATTATCCATGACTTCTAAAACGTCACGTGCGATTCGTTCGGCACCAAATTTTAATAAATCAGAACGTTCTTTGATGGCATTTTTTTTATAATTTTCAAATTCGGCGCGTAGGTATAGGTATTCATTCTTCCATTTGGCTGAATCTTCTTGGGCTAATTGCAAATCAGATTTTTTTTCAATGGACTCGGTTGTTGTTTCGCTGGCTGCGGCTTCGGCGTTATTTTTCGTATTTTCTTCAGACATAAATTTCCTTTGGCTTTAACAAAGAATATTTTGTGTCTTATTCAGAAAATGTCAATGCGCTGGATTGATATATTTTTGAAATTAAAATAGCGCGTGGCAAGAATTTGCTTCGATACCTTGCGCTGGTCTGGTTTTAAATATATCTGTGAACTTTTCTTGCACCATTTTTAAAGTATCGCTTGATAAATCCATTTTGACGCGCATAAAACCGATGTAAGTTTTTGAAAAACTGACTTTTAAAATTATTTTTTGATCCAGCGTGTTTGTGTACGTCAGCATGTCGCCAAATGGCGAAGGTGGTATTGTTAAGCCTGATGAAAAACCAAACGTAAAAGATTCTTTTGTCGTCGATTGATAACCAGGAACCATGGGCGGATAAAAGCTTTCGCCGGTTGTGTGCAGACTGGTTTCATCATTAGCTCTTGAAATAAGAGGTCCGATTTTACCCACGACACCGCCAACAGCGACGGCAGGCATCATTGAGCTTTTAAATGTTTCACGGTTACGAAAAATTTGAAAAATTACGGCCTTTGAATCTGTGTTGTAACCAATCGTAAGCCCTAAATCATAAAGCCCGCCCCACTTATGAATATTGGTTCCGCCTTCGGCTTGGATTTCAACAGCAGCCATTAATGAAAATTGATTTGAATTTGCCACCAACGGTGCTTGTGACCACAATTTAAAATCTGTCGCTTTTAAAATGGATTTTATTTTTTCATCAATACGTGCAGATAACTTTTTGTCTTGGTATTTTTCAGGGTTTAATTCTTGATCAATGCGGATCATTTCTTTGATTTCATCGCTGGGCTGATCGGCTAACGAATCATACATTATAAGATTTTTAATGGCACCCAATCCGGACGAAACGAAATCTGTTAAATAAAAAACCCAACGTGATTTATTTAATCCAGATTCAAGTTTTTGTAAAATAAGTGCGCGTTTTTCTAGGAATTGTGATTGTTCTTTTCCCGACAGAGATTCAAACTGCGCTGTCAAGTCAGGCGCAATTTGATCATCAGCCTTTGTCATCGGCGAAAGCACCAATGATAAAATAAAAACTAAAA